>JAAZFW010000468.1 GCA_012511525.1 Clostridiaceae bacterium | reverse complement strand
GCCTGTTCCGGTTCGGCATAAAAAGCCATCTGGCAGTCCAGCGGCGACACCGCCTGGCGGTCGCGATAGATCAAGTGATGCAGGTCTTTGCAGATCCGCTCGACCTGCTGCAGCTGAAAATACATGTTGAGCCCCCTTTTTTTGCGCACCAACAGACCGGCCAGACCCCCGATTGGCGTTATGGCCAGGTGATGGCTGGAAGAATTGCTGTTGGCTGATCAGCCCTTGATCGAGCCGATCATGACGCCTTTGACAAAATACTTCTGGATAAACGGGTAAACCATCAGGACCGGCAGGGTCGAAACGACAATCGTGGCGTACTTGACGGTTTGGCCGATGTTGGTGTCGACAAAGGACTGGTCCGACTGGCCCATGACATTGGACAGGAGCACCTGGCGCAGGATCAGCTGCAGCGGGTACTTGGTGTCAGTCCGGATGTAGATCAGGCCGCGGAAGAAGGAATTCCAGATTTCTTCCGTGTAGTAAAGGCCAATGACCATGATGCTGGGCAAAGCCAGCGGCAGGACAACACGAATCATGACCTGGGCTGCTGACGCGCCGTCGATGATGGCGGCTTCCTCAATAGAATCCGGAATGGCCTGGAACGCGGTCCTCAGGATGATCATGTTGAACGTGTTGATCGCAAACGGCACGAACTGCGACCACATCGTGTCGGTCATCTGCAGATTGTCCACCACGATATAGGTGGGGATCAGACCGCCGCTGAAGAACATGGTAAAGACGATGATCTTCATGACCACGCCCTTGCCCTTGATGTTGCGGCGCGACATCGCGTAGGCGGCCAGCGTCGTCATGGTCATGTTAACGATAAGGCCCATCACCAGGTAAACCATCGTGTTGCGGTACGAGATCCAGAACAGACGGTGCCGCAGGACCTCTTTGTAGGCATAAAGGTCGAACCCTTTGAACCAGATCATCAGGCCGCTGGTGCGCACAACCTCGTACGGATCGCTGAACGAGGCGACGAAGATATACCAGAATGGGTACAGTGTGACCACCATCACGAAGCACATCACCAATACGTTAATGACCTTGAGAACAAACTCACCTGGCGACGCACGCAAACCGGAACGAATCATACCCGTCACCTCCTACCACAGACTGGTTTCGCTGAAGCGCCGGGCCGTGAAATTGGCCACCGTCAGCAAAGTCAGGTTGATGATCGCGTTGAACAAGTCGACCGCCGTACTGAACGAGTAGTCGGCTCGCCCGTCGATGCCGAAGCCTCGCCGGTAGACAAAGGACGAGATGACGTCGGAGACCTCGTAGGTGTTCGGGTTGTAAAGCAGCAGGGTCTTTTCCACGCCCAGGCTGAGCATGGCGCCGATGCGCAGGATGAACAGGATGATGATCGTCGGCGCGATACCCGGCAGTGTCACATGGCGCATCTTGCGCAGCGAACCGCAGCCGTCGATCTCGGCGGAATCGTACAGTTGCGTGTCGATGTTGGACAGGGCGGCCAGATAGATGATGGCGCTCCAGCCCAGCGACTTCCAGATGTCTGAAACAATATAGATTGTCCGGTAAGCGTTCTTGTCGTTCAGCCAGACTTTCTTTTCCGTGCCGAACAGAAGGTTCAGGACGGTTGTGATCGTTCCGGTGTTGTTGAGAAAATCGTGCAGCATGCCGGCAACCACGACCAGGGAGATAAAATGCGGCAGGTAGCTGATCGTCTGGATCGTCCGCTTAAAGACCTGGTTGCGCAGTTCGTTGAGGAAGAGGGCAAAGATGATCGGCGCCGGGAATCCGAAGGCCAGGTTCATGACATTTAAAAGGACGGTGTTGCGGAATGTCCGCATGAAATAGGCGCTCGAGAAGAAGCGCTCGAAATTGCGCAGCCCGACCCAGTCGCTGCCCCAGATACCTGCCGATGGCGTGTAGCGCTTGAAAGCGATCAGAACGCCGTACATGGGAATGTACTTGAAAATCACGTAGTAGGCCAGTACAACAGCCAGGATGACATAGATAAACCAGTATTGGGCGAAGTAGTTTTTCCAGTCTGTTTTCCTGGCAAGTTTTGCCGGCAGTGCACCAGCAGGTTTTCGGGATAGCGCCATAGCCGTTTACACCTCGTTTCTTCGTTACGCCTGTCATGCCGCCGGTCTGAACGGTTTCTCGTGACAGCGTCCTGCCTGCCTGAAACCAGGCAGGCAGGACAGCCGTTCAAACGTGAAAGAGTCAGCGCAGGTCAGGATCCATCAACTCGATGCCTTTTTCCGTCTTCAGCGGAATCTTGCTCCAGTCGATTTCAGCCCGGCCCAGCGTGTAGGCGTATGGCTCGCCGCCGCGCGCCTGCCAGTTCTTGACCGCCTTGTCCTGCAGTTCCAGGGCGCGTTCCGCACCCAGTACGCGGCACTGGGCGACGAAATCGTCAAAGTTCGCGTCGACCGACCATTCGCCGGTGGTGAACTTGGCGACGCTCTCCAGGATGTACGTCTGCAGGTCAGCCATGATGTCGGCGTATTCGTCTGCGTCGGCCTCGCTCATCATGGCCGGCGGGATCGGGGTGTTGGTATCTTCTGTGAAGGTATCAGTCCAGGTGCGCATGGCGGCCTGGCGCGATCCAGGTGTCGTCAGGGACAGCTGCGCCCAGACGCGCAGATCCTCATAGGTGCGAACGCCGGGGATGCCGATGTACTTGCCCTGGGCGTCGCCGACTCCGAGATCGTCGGGGTTCTTGACGATCAGGTCGGTGAACTTCGGGAAGTCGCCGTCCATCTCATAGGTCAGGCCCTCGATGCCGAACGTGGTCAGCATGTGGCCTTCCTCGGTGTAGAAATAGTCGAGGAACTCGCCGCATTTGGCCGGATCGGCCGCGTTGGACGAAATCATGGTCACGTCGTGGCGCATGGCCTTGGACAGGTCGGTGCGGTCAAAGTAACGCTTGCCGTCTTCCTGGGCGGGGTTGTTGAACGGCCACATCAGGAAGGTCGGGTGGTCGGCCATCAGGTTGTTCCACTTGTCCAGGTTGCCAAGGCCGGTCAGCGCCGCGCCGATCCGGTCTTCGGCGATCCAGGTGTCGCGCATCTGGAAATCGAAGTTGTAATAGTTTTCATTGATCAGCTTTTCCTGGGCCATGGTGGCGATCAGGGTCAGGCGCTTTTTGTAGGCTTCTTCCTCAAACGGCCCGAAGACGACATAGCCGCCGGTACCGCCGACCATGGAGAAGGTTTCCTGAACGCCGATCAGGTTGCCGATAACCTGCAGCGAACCCTGGTTGCCGCAGAACGGGACTTCATCCTTCTGGCCGTTGCCGTTGGGGTCGTTGTCGCGGAAAGCGCGCAGGGCGGTCAGGAACTCGTCGATCGACTGGGGCAGACCGAGGTCGTACTTGTCCAGCCAGTCCTTGCGGATCATCAGGCCGCCGGACATGCCTACTTCGGCCTCGAAGATCGGAATGCCGAAATAAAGGATGTGGTCCGCGTCGTCCATAACGTTCTTCTTGATAACCGGGTTGTCATCCACGATGCCCATGTAGGTGGGAATGCTGGATGCGACCGATTTGAGGTCGATGATCTGGCCGTCGGCGAACATCTGGTCCGGACGGATCAGGAAGGTGTCGAACGAACCTTGCATCGAGATGATGTCGGTCATCGAATTGGTCGCCAGCATGATGCCCAGCTGGTCGCGGGCCTGTTCTGACGGCGCCGTCGTATAGCTGAGGTCGATGTTGAAGCGCTCATTCAAAAAGCCGATGTCTTTTTCCTCGGGGATTTTGTCGCGTCGGTCATCGATGGTGAAACGGCCGACCGCATACCAGATGGAGATCGGCACAGGTTCCTCGGCTGCCTGCGTGGTGGTTGTCGTGGTGCTTGATGCTTTCGTTGTCGTGGTCGTCGCGCCGCCGCTCGTGCTGCCGGTTGTCGACGTCGGTGTCTGTTGGCAGGCCATCAGGCTGAATACGAGCAACAGGGACAGGGCCAACATAGCCAGGCGCATTCTTCTTCTTTTCACGTGTCACACCTCCAGAATTTTTTAGACGGTTTCTTTGCCATTCTTTCCTTGGACTTGGGTGAACCATTGGGACACAAACAGCCCGATCAGGCTGCTGTGCCTCGTGACGGATGCTGCGGTTTAACGGTACATGCCGTCAAACGGGCCTAGTTACCTGCGTGCAGCTGTTGGTAAAGCGCTTGGATTCGTTTTTTCTTGCCGTCGCTCAGCATCGTTCGGGTCTTGCGCGACGCCGTTCCTAAGCAGACGCCGCACAAGGACAGGTAATACTTCATCGCCTCATTGCCGGTTCCCTCTTCGTAGAGACGTTCGACCAGATCGTTGACCAGCGCCTGGTCCCGGCGGGCCGCGGCGAGGTCGTTGTTCGCAAACGACTGGCGAATGCGCTGCAGCAGTTCCGGATAGACATTGCACCCGCCGCCGATGACACCGGACACGCCCATGACGAGCGAAGACAGATAAAGCATCTCCACACCCTGAATCACCGCGATCCGATCGCCCAGCTCCGTGATATAGCGCAGGTGGCGGACCATGTCGCGGCCGCTGCAGCTGTCCTTGATGCCCGCGCCGCGGCCAAGCCCGATCAGATCGCCGAGCTCGGATACGGAGAGCGGATAGGGGCTGTTGCCGGTCTGGTAGATGAAGACGGTTGGCCCCAGGTCAAGAATCTGCTTGAGAAAGCGTTTGACGTCGGCAAATGTCTGGCATTCCCTGGGGAAGATCACGCCGACGGTGCTGACGCCGCGGGATATGGCGTAGCGGGTCAGACGCAGCGACTGTTCGATGTCCAGACTGGTGGTATTGGGAAGCCAGTCCTTCTTCAGCTGCATCGCCAGGGCCCGGTCGATGATCTGGCAGCGCTCGTCAAAAGACAGCTGATCATACTCACCGGTCGCACCGGTAATAAACAGGCCGTCAACGGCCGGGTTCTGGTCGAAATAAGCCAATACGGATTCGACGCCATCAAGATCGAGAGATAAATCGGGCCGGTATGGGGTGACGGTAGGGACGACAATCCCTTTGAACGGGTTGTTCATCTTGCCTTGACCTCCAACAGTTTTGCTGCATGGTTTCAACATACTGACGGCTCTTACATTAACTTCAGTATACGATGTTTTATTTGTTATGTCAAGTCATTGTCTGGATAATAACTTTTATTGCATCTCTTGAATATTTATGCATGTCGCAAATGAAAAGGCAGGCTTCGCTTACTCGGCCTGCCTTTTTGTCAGGATGCTGTCTAATTGGTCATGTCTTATTTTGCGCCTGATTTGGGGTAATGCACCAGCTGGACCGGGATGACAACCTGGCGGTTGACCAGCGATTTGCTTTCCATCTTCGCCAGCAGCAGTTCGGCCGCGGCTTCGCCGATCGCCAGGTAGTCCTGGCGGATCGTCACAAAGGGAACCGGGCGCGCAAAACCGATCAGGTCATCGAATCCGGCGATGGTGAAAGACTCCGGCAGAACGATGTCCGCGCGGTTGCGCAGGCTTTCCATCATCAGGATGGCCAGGGAGTCGTTGAAGGTGAAGATGGCGGTCGGGCAGCGGGCCTTGTCGCGCTCAAGCACGTACAGCTCGTCGTAAATCCGGTTGACGACCTCTTCGGTTTCGTTGCGGTTGATCGACAATATCTTGACATTTTTCTGCGGGATCTGGTGCGTGCTGACAGCCTTCATGAAGCCGTCGAAGCGGTCGCGTTCCGATGACAGGCCGACGATGTCGTGGTAGACGAGGGCCAGCTGCCGGTGTCCGCTGCTGCAAAGGAAATCGCCCAGCTGATACCCGCCGTCCTTGTTGTCGCAGGTCACATAGCTGCAGGGGACGTTCATCGGGTAGCGGTCGACATAGACAACCGGCCAGTGCTCTTTCATCAAGTCCTCGAAAAGGCGGTTGTTCTCGATGCTGCTGGCGGAATAGAGGATCATGCCCTGAACGTCCTTCTTCATCTTCAGGATCAGGTCGCGTTCCTCTTCGGAGTTCTCATGCGAATTATGGACGGTCAGGATGTATCCGGCCGCCTTGAGCTTCTGTTCGATGCCCTGGATCAATTGCAGTTCCCGGCCCTGGCCGTGCAGCGACATGATCAGGGAAACGACCTTGAGGCCGGAATCTGCCGGTTTCTGGTTTTGAACATAGCTGCCGCTGCCTTGGATCCGGCGGATATAGCCGTCGGCCTGGAGCTGCTTGAGGGCGCGGATCACGGTAATCCGGCTGACCTGAAACTGCTCCGCGATTTTGCTTTCTGTCGGCAGCTTGCTGTCCGGTCGAAGCACGCCGGAACGGATCAACCCGAGATAATGGTTGAAAATATCCATGTATTTCAGTTGACCGTCTTGCTCCATATCGCCGCTCCCGCGCAATCTAGTAACCGCTCCGCCCCGCGCAGCAAGATACAAGCGAATCACGTAATCATCCATTCCTATTGTAACAGCAATAATTGTATATATCAATAAGGGATAGACATATCCTTTGATACGGTCTCGTTGAGTCAGGCAGACGGCCAGGCGGCCTGGCCGTGCAAGAAGCGGTCGATGGCGACCATCGCGGCGCTGGCCATCCCGGCATCAGGACGGGGACGGGCCGCCTCGATTTTGACATCGTGCGCCTGGCGGGCCATCCGGCTTAGCTGCACACAGCTCCGGACCCGATCCAGCAGCAGGTCCGGCCGGTAGGTGAGGTCGCCGGTCAGGATCACGGCCTCCAGATCGAGCAGGTTCAGCACACTGACCAGCCCCTGCGCCAGGAAGTCCGCCTCCGACCGCAGCGCATTCAGGCAGCCCGGATCGCCCGACTGTGCCTTGTCCACCAGGTCCGCCCAGCTGTTGACATTCGCCCCGATCTGGGTCCTGAAGCGGTCAAGCAGCATCGGCACAGCGGCGTAGTTTTCCAGGCAGCCCCGGCTGCCGCAGCCGCAAAGAGGGCCCTGACGGTCGATCGACAGGTGGCCCAGTTCGCCGGCATACCCGGCGCCGCGGTAAAGCTGTCCGCCCAGATACAGCCCGGACCCGATGCCGCGGTCGACGATCACGACCATGAAGGCGCAAAGGGATCGGCCCAGTCCGGCATATTTTTCATATACTGCGCGCGCCAGGGCGTTGTTCTCAATCCAGATGGGCGATGTCCGGTCGTTCTGAAGGGCCTTGCGAAGGTCACGGTGCCAGATCAGGCTGAAATTGGGCGGGCTTAGCACCCGGCCGGTTTCCGGTTCCACGGGACCCGGTACGCCGACGCCGACCCCAGTCACCAGGGGGTGCGCCAGGCGGTTCAGGTCCGATTTGACCGATTCGATCAGCTGCTCGAAGGACTGGCCCGGATCCAGAGGTGCCGCGCGGCTGTCCAGCGTTTCGCCGCCAAGGTCGGCCAGGCCGGCGGTATAGCCGTCGCGGCGCAGATCAAGGCCCAGGAACAGGAAGCGCTGCGGGCAGACGGCCAGTTGGCGGACCAGGGTTCCCGATTTACCGCTGACACTGTTTTCTTGGAGGACGCCGTCACCGGTCAGGCGATCGGCGATGATCGTGACCGCCGCCCGGGTCAGGCCGGTACGCCGGGCGATTTCCGCGCGGGTCAGCGGCTCTTTTTGCACCATGCGGATGATCTCCAACATGTTGCCCGCCTTCATGGCGGCGGCGTTTCTGGCATTACGGGTCAAGTTGCGTCCCGCCCGGCCAGATCCAGGATTTCCCTCCGGGAAGCCGTGCCGGTCTGGCCCAGTTTTTGGATGGTCACCGCCGATGCCAAACTGGCCATGGCGGCGGCGTCAGGCGCCGCCTGCCCGGCTGCCAGGGCCAGGGCGAACAGGGACAGAAAGCTGTCGCCGGCGCCGCAGATATCCAACGGCGGTTCGACAGGCACAGCCGGGACATGGACCGGGATCCGACCCTGTTCGACCAGCAGGCAACCGCGTTCACCCAGGGTCATGCATACCGTCGAGCCGGTCCGTCGGGCCAGCGCAAGCGCCAGATCGGTCAGTTCGGCCAGTGAGGCATCGCGCCGCGGGACGGCGCCGAGCGCCCGGGCGCATTCCAGCTCGTTGGGCTTGAGCAGGCAGCCGGGGTATGCATCAATCTGGCTGCGGCTGTCGACAACGATACGCGCGCCGGCCCGCGCCAGACTGACCAGATGGCCGCGAACCGCTTCGGTGATGCAGCCATTGGGAAACTGGTCGCTGACGCAAAAAACATCCGATTCGGCCGCCAGCGCGTCGATTCTGGCGATAACCGCTTCGTCCAGATCAGGGCCCTGCGGGGTGCTGTTGGCAAAATCGAGCCGGGGGTCCTCGTAGGCGACGCCGCCGTAACCTTGCCGGATCGGCTTGATGTAGGCCGGCGTGATCCGAGCTGCGCTGCGTATGACCGCCCCCGCGTCGGCACCCTGTTCCGCCAGGGCGCGCAGCAGCAAATCGCCGCGCCAGTCCTGCCCCAGGACACCCAGGACCCGAACCAAGCGCGGTTTGAGTGCGGCCAGGTTGGCCGCGACGTTGCCGCCGGCCCCGGGCGCATAGCGCTCGGACACAACCGGCAGCGGGAAATGCGGGGTCTCGCGCGACAGCTCGCTTAGCGTCATGTCCGCCAGCCAGTACCCGTCCAGGCCAAGATCGCCGATCAGGCCGGCGCGGACCGCATCCAGCGCGGCCAAGCCTTCTGCCAGGACCGTTCGGGTCAGGCCAGGGTATTCCCTGAAGGTTGCGTCAGCCATGCCGCGTCCCCTTCCCTTCGTTTCCGATCAGGCGCGCGTGAAGAACCGGGATCGACACCTTGTGGTCGACCGTGAAGTGATAGCCCTTCCCGCCCCGGCTGACCGGCCGGTTGACGATATTCTTGCGCGGGCGGTAATAATAGAGCGGATCGTCGTAGCCGAGCGGCTTGTGGTAATCGCCCAGATCGATCAGGTCAAAGTTGGCCGTTGTGATCCGGTACGTCGGATAGCCCAGGTTGCGCGCGATGGATAGCGCTTTCAGAAAGACTTCGGGGCCGATTACGCTGGATCCGAAATTAAGAAAAACGCCGCCGTCCAGGCGTGACACCGACACGCACATCTTGCGGAAATCGACGCCGCTGGTCCCGCCGATCGCCGCGAAGTCGACGCTCGGGTGCTGGTGGATGATGTCCGTGCCCAGTGCGATATGATACGTGGCCGGAATGCCCAGTCGGTAAGCCTGCCAGGCGACGTTGACCGACCGGTGGGGAAACAATTCCGGGTGGCGGTCGATGTAGGCTCCGATCGCCTCGCCGTAGCCCAGGCCAGCCTGCCAGCCCTGCTGCAGCGCCAGGTTCATGTGATGCCCGGTCTCCTCCCACATGCCGAACGACCCGTCTTCGATGGCCGTCGGCACATCCTCCGACGTGCCCCCGATCATGGCCAGCTCGAAGTCGTGGATGCTGACGGCGCCGTTGCCCGACAGGTGCGTGATCCAGCCGCACTGCATCAGGTCGATCAGGTAGCGCGACAGGCCATTCTTGATCACATGCGCCCCCAGAGACCAAATGATCGGGCTGGAGCTTTCCCTGGCCGCGCGCAGCCGCGCGACCAGGTCGTCAAGTCCGGGCGGATGCCAGTCCGGCAGGCTGTCCTTGTCCGGATCAGCCATGTTCTCCAGTGTCACCAGGTTGTGCCGGCCGGTCAGCGGCCAGGTTCGGATCCGGCTAAAATCGATCTGGTCCTCATAACGGTTCATAACGAGTCCTCCTCGCGCGTGATGGTGCAATCCGGGCCGGTGCCGCCGGCCGGACATGGCAGGTCTGGCAGCGGTTGTTGATGCTCACAAAAAGAGCCAGTCCAGAATCGCGTCGGATTCGAGAAAATCGCCGACAATGGCCTGCGCGCCCGCCGCGGCCAGGCGCTTGCGCTTGATCGGGTTGACCCCGGACAGGCGCATCTCGTCGCTGGCGACGCCCAGGGCCCTGGCCCCTGCTTCGCGGGCGATGCCGATCTCGACCTTGCCGTCGCCGATCACCGCCAGCTCGTCCCCGCCAAGGCCGTGCGTCTGCACCAGGCGGCGCAGCAGCGCCTCCTTGCTGCAGCTGGCCTGGCCGGGCAGCGCACCGGAGATTTCGCTGAAAAAACCTGCCAGACCAAGGATCCCGGCTTCTGCGGCCACATCGGCCTGGTCGGTTCCGCTGGCCACAAACAGTGCGACATCTCTTCGGCTGAGCGCTTCCAGAAACGGGCGGCTGCCCGCAACCAGGTAGTGTTCCGCCGGTTCAATGCCCTTTTGAACCATGTCCCGCCGCCTGGCGACAGTCTCCATCAGGCGGTCGTTATAGATCGCCTTGTACGCCCAGGGATCGAGCGGTTCCCGCCCCCGGGCGCGAACCTGTTCGGCCAGCCACTGCATCTGGAAAATCGTCTGGATTCCGGTCGACGCGTCGATGTAATCGTCGATTAGCTGTTCGAGAGCCTCGTCCGGTTCTAATCCGCCTAAAAGCTCGCGCATCAAGGCGGCCATGACGGTTTCCCAACCGCAGCGCAGCGTCGACAGGGTTCCGTCGAAATCAAACAGGATGGCTTTTAGCGGTCGGATCCGGCGTTTTGGCGTCACGAGTCTTTCGATCATCTGGTCACCTCATCGGCCGGCAGGTGTGCCGGCAGCTTGTGTCACCAGTATAATGTTAAATGATTTAACATGTCAAGGCTGCTCCGGCGGACGCGCCCCCAGGCTCTTGAGGTAGCCGTACTGCTCCAGCTCGGATAGCTGATCCGCCTTCATCTGTTCGTAAAAGGCGGTCTTGCCAGCCCAGACCCGGCTCAGTTCCGGATCGCAGCGCCGGTCGGGCAGCGCGTATGTATCGCGCAGGATCGGCCCGATAAATCGGGAAAGCTTCTCCGCGCCGGACAGGTTCATGTGCAGTCCGGTGTCATAGGTGTCCGTGCTGTAGTCGATGCCCGTCTCTTCCTGGTGCTCGAGGAAATTGAGGTACACCAGGCCGTGCTGACGGGCATAGTCCTCGACCTGCTCTTCCCACTCCGGGTACCAGGTTGGGTAGATGCTGGGCGCCTTGATCAGCATCAGCTCGATGTCGTTCTCCTCGCACAGCGCGGTTATCCTGTCCATGTAGGCCATGGCATCATCGCCGAAGCGGTAGTCCGGGAGCTTCTTGCCTTCCGGCACCGTGGTCACCGGACGCACATCGACCCGCATGTAATAGCCGTTGTGGAACAGCGGCTTCTTGCCGAACAGGTAGCGGACATCGTCCCAGGTCAGTTCGCTCCAGCGGGCATGGTAGCGAAACAGCGGCACCAGGTAGTCGATCAGCTTCTCATCGGGCATCATCGAAGCCCGGATCGCCTCCAGCTTGGTCCGGGACCAGCGCATGCCGTCCAGCGTCAGGCGGTTGTAGGCTTCCTTTTGCGGCTCATTGTATTTCAAGGCCAGCACATTGAAGATGACGACGTCGGGTTTTTCCGTGGCCAGAGTGTCCTCAAGCAGGTAATACGACTGCCAGATCAGCTGCTGGGCGCTGCCGCGGATAAAGCTGGGAATGCCGAACTCGCTCCAGAGCGTGATGGGCGAAAAACACTCGTAGACCTCGCAGTCCCCGATAAAGATGACATCGTGGGGCGTGGTCTCCTCATAATAGGACTCGACCAGCGAACCTTCGACGATGCCCCGGACATACTTGGGCATCACCAGCCGCTGCAGGAGAAACAGGCTGCCCAGGATGAGGCAGACGGACAAGATCGCTTTCAGAACGGTACATCGCTTCATTTGAACTCCTAGAACTGGTTGTAGATGAACTGGCTGGCGTCGTAGCCGACGCCGTAGGCGCCGAACAGCAAAACGGCGATCAAAAGCAGGTACATCGCCGCGTAACGCCAGGCGGCCGGGATCGGTTCGAGGCGCTCGCGCATGCTGACGGGCTTGCGCCGGATGCCGCTGGCGACCATGATCGCCACGCCGGCGGCCAGCACCAGGTAATCGGCGCCGCCAAGGCCCAGCTTCATCGCCTCGGCATTGAACAGCTGCCCGTAGTTGGGGGTCGTAAACATCGTGCCGAACATCCGGAAGGTCAGCGGCACGTCGCGGTAGCAGTCGAACAGGCGGATCGCGCTCATCAAAAGCGTCGTCCGGACAATCTCAAACGCCCGGTAGGCGAGCCGGTCCTTGACCTGGAAACGGGCGTGGAAACGGGCGTAAAGCGGTTCGCAGGCCTGGGACACCATGATCACCACGCCGTTCAGCAGGCCCCAGACGATGAAATTCCAGCTGCTGCCATGCCAGATGCCGGTCGCGAACCAGACGATCAGGGTACACAGGTAGACCGGAACGCGCTTGCCGAGCGCGTCACCCAGCTTGCGGCGGGCGGAACGGGACAGGTTCAGCATCGGGCGCGACACGGACAGCGGGTAGAACAGGTAATCGCGAAACCACGTGCCCATGCTGATGTGCCAGCGCCGCCAGTAGTCCGTGATGTTGCGGGCCAGAAACGGCGCGTTGAAGTTCTCCTTCACGCGGATGCCCAGCACCTCGGCGATGCCGATCGTGATGTCGATGCCGCCGGTGAAATCGGCGTACAGCTGCAAGGTGTAAAACAGCATGCCGACCAGCACGAAAACCCCCTGGTGCTCTTCCGGGGCGCGGATGATCGTGTTGACCGCGACCAGGATGCGGTCGGCGATGACCAGTTTCTTGAAAAAGCCCCACAGGATGCGCTGCAGCCCGTAGCTGACCGAGGTCCAGTCCCACGCGTGCGGCCCGTACAGCGTTTGGGACAGGTCGTCATAGCGGCTGATCGGCCCCTGGACGAGCTGCGGGAAAAAAGACACGAACAGCGCCAGGCGGAACACGTTCTTCTGCGCGGGATGCTTGCCCCGGTAGACGTCGAGCAGGTAGCCCATCGACTGGAACGTGTAAAAGGAGATGCCCATCGGCAGCGCGAGATTCAGGAAAGCCAGCTGGCGTTCGCTGCCGAAGGCCTGGAGCAGGCTGTTGACATTGGCCAGGGCGAAATTGGTGTATTTCATCACGGCGAGCAAGCCGAAGTTGAGCAGCATGCACGCCACCAGGTAGCGGCGCTGGCGCCGCTT
>JAAZFW010000467.1 GCA_012511525.1 Clostridiaceae bacterium | reverse complement strand
TCGAGCCAGGCCAGGATGCGCGTCAGATCCTGGTTTAGCTGAGGCGATAGGGCGGCAACGGAATCGAAGGCCTGCTGCACGTCGGAACGGCTCAGAACCGCGCTGTACATGCGCCGCGACCGGTCGGGCAGGTTATGCGCCTCGTCGACCAAAAGCAGGTGTGCGCTTGACTGGTCAGGGCCGAAAAAACGGGCCAGGCGGACCCGCGGGTCGAAGGCGTAGTTGTAGTCGCAGATGACAACCTCGCAGTACAGGGCCAGGTCGAGCGAGAGCTCGAACGGGCAGACCTGGTACTGGCGGGCGCAGGCCAGGATCTCGTCGCGTCCGACATGCACAGACAGAAAAAGCTGGCGCAAGGCGTCCGGCAAATGGTCGTAATAGGCCAGGGCGAAGGGACAGCGCTGCTGGTCGCAATAGAGCTCGGGGGCCAGACACAGTTTCTCCTTGGCAAAGAGAACCAGGCTTTTCATGGACAAGCCGGCCGCGTGCAGGTCTTCCATCGCGCGGGCTGCCACCATCCGGGCGGAGGTCATGTTGGTCAGGTAGAATACTTGGCGGACCAGCTTGTTAGCCAAAATTTTGACGGCAGGATACAGCACCGCCATGGTCTTGCCCGTACCGGTCGGCGCGGCGATAAAGGCGCGCCCCAGTTGGCGGGCCGCGCCGACGACCTCCTGCATCATGCGCTTCTGGCCGGGCCGCAGCTCGGGATAGGGGAAGCGAAGCGCCAGACCGCTCTCCAGGCGATGCTTTTCCTGGCGCAGAATATGGGCGGCAAAATCAATGTAGCGGGCGCAGGTGTCCTCGAAAAAAGCCTTTAGGTCGATTCGTTTATAGGTCAGGACATGCTGGATGAGGTCAGGGCTGTCCATGGCGATATAAACAACGGCGACTTCGATCTGCTCCAAAGCGGGGCGGGAGGCGAGATACAGCCAGGCGTATAGGCGGGCCTGGGCCCAGTGCAGCGGTTCGCCGCCGGGCGGCAGATGGCTCGCCGCCCCGTTGAACGATTTGACTTCATAAATCCGGGTCATGCTTTCGTCGTCGACCAGGGCGTCGCAGCGGCCGCTGATCCGCAGACGGTACATGTCAACGGTTATTTCCTGTTCCAGCGCTACTTCCGCCTGGACCGGCCTGTTGTCGAGCGCTTCGGAAAGCAGATGCACGCAGCGCTGGTGCAGGCGGATGCCGTCGGCGGCGGCGACACCGCCGTAAAGCGGCATGGCCAGGCCGCCGCGCCGGTGGACCGCTTCGGCCAGGGATCGCACCGCGATCCTGACCGGCACCAGGTCCGGGCTGATCTTTTCGGTGCCGGGGGGCTGCTGCATGAACCAGATCTCCTGTACCTTGCGGCGATCAGCCGCAAAAAAAGGGATCCGCATGAGCGGATCCCTTGCTGGTGCGGGAAACAGGACTTGAACCTGCATGACCGTTCGATCACTAGTACCTGAAACTAGCGCGTCTGCCAATTCCGCCATTCCCGCGGGTCGAGGATTATCTTACAACACCGTTGGCAAAAATGCAAGGGTTAAATTATAATTCAAATAGAATGTTTTGGGCGGCGCCAATGGCCGCCGGGAGGGTGCTTGTGTACGATAAACTGGATTTGTTCCGTTCTTATATCAAGGGTAAAAAGATTGCGGTGCTGGGCATCGGCATCAGCAACCGGCCGTTGATCCGTTTCCTGGCCCGCCTGGGCGCGGAGATGACGGCGTTTGACAAGTTGGCTGCGGACGACCCGGTGCTGGGCAAAACCCGTGCCGATTTTGAGAAGGACAAGATCAGCCTGTCCTGGTCGGTCGGCCCGGACTACCTCAGCCGGCTGCACGGCTTCGACCTGGTTTTCCGGACGCCCAAGATGCGCCACGATTTGCCTGAACTGCGCGCCGAACGGGAGCGCGGCGCCGTGATCACATCGGAAATGGAAGTTTTCATGGAACTGTGCCCGGCCAGGATGTTCGGCATCACGGGCAGCGACGGCAAGACGACGACGACGACCCTGATCAGCCTGATGCTGGAACAGGCCGGCTACACGGTCCACCTGGGCGGCAACATCGGCACGCCGCTGCTCGACCAGATCGAGACGATCCACGCGGACGACATGGTCGTGCTCGAGCTGTCCAGCTTTCAGCTGATGAGTATGCGCAAGAGTCCGGATACGGCCGTGATCACCAATATTTCGCCCAACCACCTCGACGTACACAAGGATTACCAGGAGTACATCGACGCCAAGAAAAACATCATGCTTTACCAGCCCTTCTACGGACGCCTGGTGCTCAACGCGGCCAACTACGAAACGCGTTCGCTCGCTCCGGAAGCACGGGGCGAGGTCGTTTTTTTCAGCCGGACGGATGCCCGCCTGCCCGAAGGCCTGGTGGTCGAGGACGGCTTCCTGACCTGCCGGAACGCGTCCGGATCCGCGCGGATCGTCAAGACCTGCGATATCCGCCTGCCCGGCCAGCACAATGTCGAAAACTACCTGGCGGCCGCGGCCGCGGTCTGGCCATATGTGACACCGGATGCGATCGCCGAGGTCGCCCGCCGTTTCGGCGGCGTCGCCCACCGCCTGGAACTGGTTCGCGAACTGGATGGGGTCCGCTATTACAACAGCTCGATCGACACCAGCCCGACCCGGACCAAGGCCGCTTTGCGCGCTCTGGCCGAACGCAAGGAGAAAGCCGTGCTGATCCTGGGCGGGCAGGACAAGAAGTGTGATTACACGGGCCTTGGGGAGGCAATCTTGTCCGTGTCGCGCAAGATCGTGTATTGCGGAGCCAACAGCGAGCAGATCGACGAGGTGCTGCAACGCGAGGCCAGTTACGCCGGGGTTGCTTACGACAGCCTCAAGATCCGGCGCTGCCAGAATTATCCCGATGCCGTCCGCGAGGCGCGTGCCCTGGCCGAGCCCGGCGACGTGGTCGTCTTGTCACCGGCCGGAACCAGCTATGACCAGTTCCGCCATTTTGAGGAACGGGGCGACCTGTTTCGCCAGCTGGTCAACGACCTCGCAGATTGAGAGGCGTATCGATTCACGATTCGCGTTTTCTGTCCGGCCGGGCGGATTGATGCTATCATAGAATGTGACAAGACCTGTTTGAAAGGAGATGACGTCCATGGATGTCTTATCTGCGATCCGGGAACGGCGCAGCATCCGCAGCTACGCGGACAGCCCCGTCGAGCCGGAAAAACTGGAAAAAGTGCTGGAAGCCGCCCGTCTGGCGCCATCCGCGAGCAACCGCCAGAACTGGAAGTTTGTTGTGGTCCAGGACAAGGCGACCATCGCCAGGCTGGTCGAAGCTTGCAACGGCCAGGCTTTTGTCGGCCAGGCGCCGGTCTTTATCGCGGCCTGTGCCACGTCGCCGGGCTCTGTCATGTCCTGCGGCCAGCCGCGCGACACCGTCGACTTGTCGATCGCCACGGCCTACCTGATCCTCGAAGCGTATGAACAGGGCCTTGGGACCTGTTGGCTGGGCAGCTTCAACGAAGCCAAGGTCAAGCAGTTGCTCGGCATCCCCGATCCGGTGCGCGTGGTCGCGGTGACGCCGCTTGGCTATGCGACTGTCAGACCCAAACCGACAACGCGAAAAACGCTCGAGCAGATCATCTGCTTCGAGACATACCAGGCGGATTAATGGTCTTGCGGCCAGGCTTAGGGGTTAATCGGATTTTGGTTTCGAGACCGCGTACGTGACACAGGGGCGAAGCTTGCCGCGGTAGGAGACCAGGCTGGTCCGGCCGTTTGGGTTCATGCCGCATTTTTCCATCACGCGGCGGCTGGCCATGTTTTCTGAAAAGGCTGTGGCGCTGATCTCGGAAAAGCCGATCCGGAACAAGTCGTCGATCGCGGCGGCTACGGCCCGGGTCGCATAGCCGCGATTCTGGTGATCCGGATGGATGACATAGCCGATTTCGATCTGCCGTCCGCTGATGGTCACATCGTTGACAAAACCGATCAGGCTTTTGTCCAGGTAGATGCCCCGCTCATAGTGTTCGTCTGACCAGGAGACGGCCAGCAGCTTCCGGGACATGGCCTTGGCGTCTTCAGGAGCGGTGAAATCGGGCAGCATGTAGGTTTCCCTGATCGACGCGTCGGTCAGCAGTTCGATCAGGCGGTCCTGATCGCTCTCACGGTAGGGTTTGAGGGTGATGGTTTGAGGTTGCATCATCGTGGCCGTCCTGTGCGATGCGTGATCTTTCCGCGGTTGTGATTCGCGTGAAAAAGCCTCGTCAGCCGGTTGGGCGGGCGAGGCTTTCTGGTGGGAGGAGGTGGATTCGAACCACCGAAGTCGGTGACAACAGATTTACAGTCTGCCCCCTTTGGCCGCTCGGGAATCCTCCCATGGTTATCGTGTTGTGGTGGGCCTTCAGGGACTTGAACCCCGGACCGACCGGTTATGAGCCGGCTGCTCTGACCAGCTGAGCTAAAGGCCCATACGCTGCCGCCTCGGTTACCGGGGCGACAAAGGGGATTATAGACAAAGATCAAGGGCCTTGTCAAGCCTTTTCAGACCAGCCATCTTTCGAGACCAAAGATCGCCAGGCCGGCCAGGACGGCCAGGCCGAAAGCGACCAGATGCAGCGCGCGCTGCGTTTGCCGCAACTGGCTATGGCCGATGAACTGGCTGTCACCGATCAGGGCGATCGAACAGGCGGCTAGAGCGGCAAAGGGCATGGCGCCCGAGGTGCCGGCCAGGTTGAAGTAGAGCGTGGTGAACACGAGTGAGGCGCCGGTTCCCGGAATCAGGCCGATCAAGGCGCCGGCCAGGATGGCCAGGATAGCGTTTTGAGAAAAAAAGGCGGCGACATGCTCCGGTCCGATCAGGGCCAGACCGGCTTGGACCAGGAAGCTGAGCAGGAAAATCAGGAGAATGATGCTGGCGCAGTTTTCGGCCAGGTCGCCGACCGCGTCGCCGGTGTCCTCAAACTCATGTTCGAAGATCTTGCCGAACTCACGTGTCGTCATGCGCACGACCAGCCGGTAGATCACGATGATAAACAGGGCGATCATCGACAGCCAGGAGACGAAGGGGACGCCGAGAGCCTGCAGCTGATCGGGGGCGAACCAGCCCATATGATCAAACAGCAGCAGGGCCATCTGCAGGATAAAGGCGCAGCTGAAAAAAATCCAAAAAGCACGGCCCAGCGTATGGTAGCGGAAATGGTGCAGCTTGTGCCGGAAGCGGTCCGGCAAGGCATGGAAATTCTCGTCGGCATCCAGAACATCCTGGTCCATTCCGGCTGCCAGGTCGGCATCCAGCCAGGCTTTTGCCTTGTTCTGCCAGGCCGGCAGGCGGTTGAGCAGACTGCCGAAGCTCAGGGCCAGGAGCAGCTTGATGCCGGCGAGTGCCAGCCAGGCCAACGGCTGAAAGGACAAGATGATGTAGGTCGCTTCTTCTCCAATGCCGATAATCCCGCCCAGCAGCGAGCCCGAGCGGATGCTTTTGCGCCGGTAGATGCTGTACTGGAACAGCAAGGTCCCGTCCACCGGGACTAGGGCCAGTGCGCCCATCAGGATGGGCTGGTCGAGATGACGGCGCTCAATCAGGCGGCGCAGGGCGTCCCCTTTTTTATAATCGAGAATACCGAAAAGGAGCATCAGGAGCGCCATCACAGAACCGACTTCAAAAATCGCCGTATAGGCGCTGGCAAACGCGATGGAAAAGATTTTATTGATCATGGTGTCACCTCATTTCTGACGGTGAGAAAGATTCACCCTGGTTAACTTATCCTGAAAAAGCAAACGCCAGCCGGTTGTCCGACTGGCTGGTCATGTTGGTGGGGATGAAGGGACTTGAACCCTTACGACCCTTCGATCGACAGATTTTGAGTCTGTTGCGTCTGCCATTCCGCCACATCCCCGCAGGTCTGCGGTACCGGCTTATCTTAACAAGGTTCTTGCAATCTGTCAATTGATCCGGTATGCTTAGGGAAAGAAACCTTTTAACGAGTCCTGTGAGGCTGGAAGGGTGCAATAAGAATCGGTAGCCTGGGACTGTTGCAGGCTGCTGTCCAAGCTTGTTGAGCCATCCATGACCTCATGGATGGCTTTTTGACAGGTTGCGGACAGGAGGACTGAACATGACGATAACCCCCAAGGCTGTTCTGATGGACCAGACCATGATCGACCGTGCCCTGACCCGAATCGCCCACGAAATCCTGGAAAAAAACAAGGGCCTTGACGATGTCTGCCTGATCGGCATTCAGCGCCGCGGCGTGCCGCTGGCCAAACGGATCGCCGCCAAAATGACCGAGATCGAGGGTCATGCCCCGCAGGTCGGCATTTTGGACATCACGTTTTACCGGGACGACCTAAGCATGCTCGCCGAACACCCCGTGATCAACTCCACCTCGCTGCCGTTCGCTGTGCAGGACAAAAAAATCGTGCTGGTCGACGACGTGCTCTACACCGGGCGGACCTGCAGGGCGGCGATCGAGGCCCTATTCGACCTGGGCCGGCCGCGCCAGATCCAGTTGGCCATCCTGATCGACCGGGGCCATCGCGAACTGCCGATCCGTTCGGACTTTACCGGCAAGAATGTGCCGACTTCGCGCAGCGAAGTCGTTCAGGTCATGCTCGAAGAAATCGACGGACAGGACCGCGTCATCCTCAGCGAGCGGGACGGGAAGGGGGAACGCCCATGATGCTGAGCCAGAAAGACCTGCTCGGAATCCAGATGCTTTCAGCCGATGAAATCCGGCTTATTCTGGATACGGCCGAAACCATGAAACATGTCATCTCGGCCAGCTCCAAAAAAACGGCTCATTTGCAGGGCAAGTCCGTGATCACGCTCTTTTACGAGAACAGCACCCGCACCCGGCTGTCGTTCGAGCTCGCGGCCAAGTACATGGGCGCTGCCTCCGCCAACGTGTCCGCGTCATCCAGCAGCGTCAACAAGGGGGAGAGCCTGATCGACACCGCCCGCACGATCGACCAGATGGGGACCGACCTTTTGATCATGCGCCATCCGCAGTCCGGTGCGCCGCACCTGATTGCCTCCAGGGTGAAAGCCTCGGTGATCAACGCCGGCGACGGCATGAACGAACATCCGACCCAGGCCTTGCTGGACTTGTTCACCATGCGCGCCCGGAAAGGCGACCTGGCCGGATTGCAGGTTGCCATCGTCGGCGACATCATGCACAGCCGGGTCGCCCGCAGCAACCTCTGGGCGCTGCTCAAGATGGGCGCTCACGTCCGCCTGGCCGCGCCGGGCACGTTGCTGCCGCCAGGCCTCGACCGTCTCGGCGCGAGCGTCTGCCCGACTGTCGCAGACGCCGTGAGAAACGCGGATGTCGTCATGGGCCTGCGCATCCAGTTGGAACGCATGCAGAAGGCGCTTTTCCCGTCGGTCAGCGAATATGCCCGTTTCTACGCGCTCGACGAAAACATCCTGCGCCTAGCCCGAAAAGACGCAATTGTCATGCATCCGGGGCCATGCAACCATGGCATTGAGATGCCGACGCCGATCTATGACGGCGATCAATCTGTCATCCAGGAGCAGGTGACCAATGGTGTCGCCGTGCGCATGGCCATCATGTTCCTGCTGACTTCAAGGAGGAATGCCTGATGCGTATCGCCATTATCAACGGGCGTGTCCTGGATCCGGCCCAGGCGGCCGAAGAACCTGTTGTGCGGCCGGTTTTTATCGAAGACGGCCGAATCGTCGCTGCGCTTGGCGCTGACGCGGATCGAACCGTCGATGCGAACGGCCTTTATGTCTTTCCCGGCCTGATCGACGCGCATTGCCATCTGCGCGATCCGGGCTATGAATACAAGGAGGACATCGCCAGCGGAACAGCCAGCGCGGCCAGAGGCGGCTTTACAACAGTCGCCTGCATGCCGAACACCCTGCCGGTTTGCGACAACGCGGCCTTGGTACACTACATCCGGGAAAAGGCCGCGCGCCAGGGGAAAGCCCGCGTTTTGCCGATCGGGGCGGTCAGCAAGGGGCAGAAGGGCCAGGAGCTGGCCGAGATCGGCCTGATGGCCGAAGCCGGCATCGTCGCCATTTCGGATGACGGCCATCCGGTGGAGACATCCGACCTGATGCGCAAGGCCATGCTTTATGCCAGCCAGTTCAACATGACCGTTATCTCGCACTGCGAAGACATGAGCCTGGCCGCCGGCGGGCACATGAACGAAGGGGTCTGGTCGACCCGGCTGGGCCTTCGCGGCATCCCGGACATCGCCGAATCGATCATGGTCGGACGGGACTGCCAGATTGCCGGTTACACCGGCCTTCCGGTTCACATCGCCCATGTCAGCTGCCGTGCGTCGGTTCGCCTGATCCGTGAGGCAAAAGCGCGCGGTGTACCGGTCAGCGCCGAAACCTGTCCGCACTATTTCGCTTCTACCGAGCAGGCCTGTGACGGCTACAACACGCTGGCCAAGATGAATCCGCCGCTGCGTACGCCGGACGATGTCGAGGCGATCATCGAAGGGCTGGCCGACGGCACGATCGACATCATCGCCACCGACCACGCGCCGCACCATAATGATGAAAAGGATCTCGAGTTTGCCCTGGCCAGCAACGGCATCATCGGCTTCGAAACCGCGTTCGGACTCGGGTTCACCTTGCTGGTCAAAACCGGCCGAATGAGCCTTAAGCAGTTTATAGCCGCCATGACGGTCAAACCGGCCGCCATCCTGCGCCAGAAGCTGGGAAGTTTGGCCGTCGGCGCGCCGGCGGACGTGCTGGTCGCCGACCTCGAGCGCCCCTTTGCGGTGGACAAGCGTCAAATGCTGTCCAAATCCCGCAATACGCCGTACGATGGGATGACGCTGGTCGGCCGTCCTGTCCTGACGCTGTATGAAGGGAGAATCACCCATGACGAACTTTGCTGACCGCCTGCAGGACGCCATCCGGCGCACCCAAAACCCGACTGTGCTGGGTCTCGATCCTCAGATCGACTACTTGCCGCCTTCGATGCGCGAGGCTTACCGCGAAGCCGGCGGTTCCCCCGGCCAGGCGACCGGCCTGGCCCTTGCCGCCTTCAACATGCGCCTGATCGACGCGCTTTCCGACCTGATCCCGGCCGTCAAGCTGCAATCGGCCTTCTACGAGCAAATCGGCCTGCCCGGGCTTGAGGCCCTGCGCCAGACCATCGCCTACGCCCGCCAGAAGGGCATGCTCGTGATCGTCGACGCCAAGCGCAACGACATCGGATCCACGGCCGCCGCCTATGCCCGTACCTTCCTGGACGAGGCGACCCTGATCGACAACAGCCGCCAGGCGGCCTTCGAAGCAGACGCCCTGACGCTCAACGGCTACCTGGGCCTGGACGGCATCGAACCCTTTCTGGCGGCTTGCCGCACGCGGGGCAAGGGCGTGTTCATTTTGGTCCGGACCTCGAATCCGTCGGCAGGCGATCTGCAGGACCTGGTCCTGGCAGACGGACGCCAAGTCTGTGAAGCCATGGCCGATCTCGTCGCCGCCTGGGGTCAGGACCTGGTCGGCGCATGCGGCTATTCATCGGTCGGGGCGGTGGTCGGAGCGACCTGGCCGCAACAGGCCGCCGCGCTGCGCCGGCGCATGCCGCATACCCTGATCCTGGTTCCCGGCTACGGCGCGCAGGGTGCCGGCGCCGATGACGCGGTCCAGTCATTCGGGCCGGACGGTGGCGGCGGCCTGGTCAACGCCTCGCGCAGCCTGATGCTGGCCTACAAAAAGCACCAAATGGACCCCGACCTGTTCGACCTGGCGGCCCGCCGCGAGGCGCTGGATATGCGCCGATCGCTGCAGGAAGCCTTAAAACGCAAGCGGCAACAAGAGGATCCTGTTGCATAAAGACGTATAATTATGTAAAATAGCGTATAAATATGCAATAGAGGTGTTATATGCCACGAATCTCCGAACTATCGCGCATCATGGTGATCGGGTCAGGCCCGATCGTGATCGGCCAGGCCGCCGAGTTCGATTACGCTGGAACCCAGGCCTGCCGGGCCTTGAAACAGGAAGGCTACACGGTCGTTCTGGTCAATTCCAACCCGGCGACCATCATGACCGACGCCAACATGGCCGACAGGATCTACATTGAGCCGCTCCAGATCGATGTGATCGAAAAGATCCTGATCAGTGAGAAAATCGAAGGCCTTCTGGCGACTTTAGGCGGCCAGACAGGCCTCAATTTTGCCATGGAACTGGAAGAAAAGGGGTTTCTGGCCGAACACAATATCCGGATGCTGGGCACCCCGGCATCCGGCATCCGGATGGGTGAGGACCGCGAAGCGTTCCGGGCCGCCATGCAACGGATAAAGGAGCCCTGCGTGCCTTCAGGCATCGCGAAGAGCCTGGCTGAAAGTTTGACCCTTGCGGATGAAATCGGGTACCCGGTCATCGTGCGGCCGGCATTCACACTGGGCGGCACCGGCGGCGGAATCGCGGCAGACGCGGACGAGCTTCGATCGATCGTACCCAACGGCCTGGCGGCCAGCCGCGTGCACCAGGTCCTGATCGAACGGAGCATCGCCGGCTGGAAGGAAATCGAGTTCGAAGCGGTCCGCGATGCGCGCGGCAATGCGATCACGATCTGCTCGATGGAAAACCTTGATCCGGTCGG
The DNA here is from genome assembly GCA_012511525.1 of Clostridiaceae bacterium. GTDB lineage: Bacteria > Bacillota > Clostridia > Saccharofermentanales > UBA5734 > JAAYBY01. Next base: position 8,385 of record JAAZFW010000467.1, on the reverse strand, counting down.
CGTGCACACCGGCGATTCGATCGTCGTCGCGCCGGCCCAGACCCTGACCGATGTCGAATACCAGAAGATGCGGACGGCCGCGTTGAAGATCGTTGCCGAACTGGGCATCGTCGGCGGATGCAACGTTCAGTTTGCCCAGCACCCGACCGATGCCGACTATGCGGTCATCGAGGTCAATCCGCGCCTGTCGCGCTCATCCGCGCTGGCCTCCAAGGCGACCGGATACCCGATCGCCAAGGTGGCGACCCGCATCGCCGTCGGTTACAACCTGGATGAGATCGCCAACGAAGTGACCGGGACGACCAGCGCCTGCTTCGAACCTGCGCTTGACTATGTCGTGACCAAGATACCCAAATGGCCCTTCGACAAGTTCGTGAAGGCCAAGCGGACGCTGGGAACCCAGATGAAGGCGACCGGCGAGGTGATGGCGATCGCACCGACCTTCGAGGCGTCCCTGATGAAGGCGATCCGTTCGCTGGAACTGGGTTACCTGGGACTAAAAGTTCCCGAACTGCAGCGATTGCCGGACACGGAGATCTGGCCCCGGATCCGCCAGGCTGACGACATGCGCCTGTTCGCCCTGGCCGAAGCCCTGCGTCGCGGCTTCGAGATGGAAGCCATCTACCGCATCACCCTGATCGACAAGTTTTTCCTCGGCAAAATCAAACGGCTGGTCGATACCGAGGATGCCCTGGCCCGCCAGACGGTGCTGAGCGACCGTCTGCTGGAGCAAGCGGTCCGCCAGGGGTTCACCGATACCTGGATCGCCCGCCTGACAGGCCTGCAGCGTGAGGCGATTACCCGGCAGCGCAAGAAGCTGGGCTTGCTGCACACGTACAAGATGGTCGATACCTGTGCCGGCGAATATGCTGCTGTGACCCCGTATTTTTACGCCTCCTTCGACCAGGTCAACGAGGCAATTCCGACAAGCCGCAAGAAGGTCCTCGTGCTCGGCTCCGGACCGATCCGGATCGGGCAGGGGATCGAGTTCGACTACTGCTCGGTCCACTCCGCCTGGGCCCTGCGCGAGATGGGCTACGAGGCGATCATCGTCAACAACAACCCGGAGACGGTGTCGACCGATTTTGACACCTCGGACCGGCTCTATTTCGAACCGCTGACGGCCGACGACGTGCGTGCGATCATCGAGCTGGAAAAACCGGACGGTGCCATCTGCCAGTTCGGCGGACAGACGGCGATCAAGCTGATCCAGGCGATTTCCGAGACAGGATTGCCGATCCTGGGCACGTCCGCCGACCATGTCGACGCCGCCGAAGACCGCAAGCGCTTCGACGCCATCGTCGCCGCGTGCAACATCCTGCGTCCCGAGGGCACCACCGTGCGCACCGCCGAGGAGGCGATTCACGCCGCCGGTGCGCGCGGTTACCCGGTCCTGGTCAGGCCTTCGTATGTCCTGGGCGGGCAGGGCATGGCGATCGTCTATAGCGATGAGGAAATGGCCGAGTACATGGAGATCATCAACCGCGTCGAGCAGGAGCACCCGATTCTGGTCGACAAGTACCTGAAAGGCGTCGAACTGGAAGTGGATGCCATCTGCGACGGGCAGGATATCCTGATTCCGGGGATCATGGAACATCTGGAGCGGGCCGGGGTCCACTCAGGGGATTCTATCTCGATCTTCCCGGCCTACATCCCGGATCGTATCCGCGACATCATTGTCGACCACACGCGTAAACTGGCCATGGCGCTGCAGGTGATCGGCCTGATCAACATCCAGTTCATCCTCTATAACGACGACGTCTACGTGATCGAGGTCAATCCGCGCTCCTCGCGGACGGTGCCTAACATCAGCAAAGTGACCGGTATTCCGGTCGTCTCCGTCGCGACCCGCATCATGCTGGGCGCCACCCTTGCGGATTTCCCTTACGGCTGCGGCCTTTACGCGCGCTACCCGGCCGTTTACGCGATCAAGGCGCCCGTGTTCTCCTTCGAGAAACTGCAGGGCGTTGACACGCGGCTCGGACCGGAAATGAAAAGCACGGGCGAGGTGCTGGGTCTTTCGGACCGTTACAGCGAAGCCATGTACAAGGCCATTCTGGCCTCGGGCTTTCGCTTTCCCGCCCGGGGAGGTCAGATCCTGATGTCCGTCCAGGACTCCGACAAGCCGGACCTGGTTCCGCTGGCCCACCGCCTGCACAGCCTGGGATTCGGTCTCTACGCGACCGGCGGCACGGCCAATTACCTGATCAAGCACGGCATTCCCTGCAACGGGGTGCGCAAGGTCGAGGAAGGGGAACCGCACGTGCTCGATCTGATCGGGTCCGGGAAAATCAGCCTTTTGATCAACACGGAAGCCCATTCGTCCCTTTTGAACGGCTTCAACGGGTTTCAGCTGCGCCGCCGCGCGATCGAGCAAGGCATCGCTGCGATCACGTCGCTCGACACGCTGGTTGCGGTCAACGACTGTCTGGTGCAGAACCTGAAGCCGGAAGACCTGCGGCCTTTTGAGATCTCCGATTTCGCCGATCGTGTTGCTAAGACACGCGGCAACCACCTGCCGCTGCACGAGATGCCCCTGCACAACGCCATGCTGAAAAAATAGGAGTGCGCCATGACATGTGACCATCCGATCGAACACCTGGTGACCGTCCGCTCGTCGCGCCGTCTCAACAGCCAGACAACCGTCCTGACCCTTGAAGCGCCGCTCATCGCCGCCACAGCCGCTCCCGGCCAGTTTGTCAACCTGTCCTGCGACCATTTTCTGCGCCGTCCGATCGGGATCATGGCCGTTTTGCGCCATGAAGGCCTGGTTGAACTGGGTATCCGCGTGGTCGGGGACGGGACGCGGGAACTGGCGCAAAAAAGGCCTGGCGACCAGCTTTCCGTGCTCGGTCCGCTGGGACACGGCTTCCGGCTGGAAGGATTGCAGCGCGTGATTACGGTCGGCGGGGGCAGCGGCGTTTTTCCGCTCTTTTTCGTCCAGCAAGTCTGCCGGGAACGCGGCATCGATGCGCTGGCGGTATGCGGCTACCGTTCAATAGACGAGAGTATCCTGCGCGACGAATATGCCGGGCTCGGCTGCCAGACGCTTTTTGCCGCCGATGCGGGCGACCTGGATGTCGCCGGCCATGCGGCCGATGCCCTCAAGCAGCTGCTTTGCCAGTTGCCGCCGGTTCCCCAAACGGCTGTTTTAACCTGCGGCCCGCGGCCGATGATGCAAGCTGTCGCCGCGCTCGCCCGGGACTACCAGCTGCCCTGCCAGGTTTCCCTGGAAGAGCGGATGGCTTGCGGGATCGGCGTGTGTCTGGTTTGCGCCTGCCAGGTCAGGGAGGCGGACGGGGCGACCGGCTACCAGCGCTGCTGTGTCGACGGCCCGGTCTTTGACGCGGAGGTGGTGGTATGGTGACAACCGCGGTCCAAGTCGGATCCCTCAGTTTGAAAAACCCGGTGCTGGCCGCATCCGGCACCTTCGGGTTCGGCCGGGAAATGGCCCAATACCAAGACCTGTCGCGCCTGGGCGGCATCTGCAGCAAGGGCTTGACCTTGCGCCCGCGCGCGGGCAATCCGCCGCCCCGGGTTGCCGAGACGAGCTGCGGCATGCTCAACAGCGTCGGCCTGCAAAATCCGGGGCTGGATGTCTTTTTGCGCGACGAGCTTCCTTTCATGCGCCAGCAGGGCTGTGCGGTCATCGTCAATGTCGCCGGGCACAGCACCGACGAGTATTGCGAGATGTGCCGCCGGCTTGACCAGACGCCTGTCGACGCGATCGAACTCAACTTGTCCTGCCCCAATGTCCGGGAGGGCTGCATGCTGATCGGCAGTGACGCCCGCCAGATCGAGTCGTTGATCCGCCAGGTCAAACAGGAGACCCGAAAACCGGTCTGGGCCAAACTGACCCCGAATGTGACCAGCATCGGCGACATGGCGCTGGCTGCCCAGCGGGGCGGTGCGGACGCGATCGTGCTGATCAACACGCTCTTGGGCCTGGCGATCGATTACCGGACGCGACGACCGATCCTGGGCAACAACACCGGCGGCCTGTCCGGTCCGGCGATCAAGCCGGTCGCCCTGCGCATGGTCGCCGAGGTCAGCCAGATGGTCGATCTGCCCCTGATCGGTGTCGGCGGGATCATGAACGGCCAGGATGCCATCGAGTTTCTGATCGCCGGCGCTTCGGCCATCGAGATCGGAACGGCCAGCCTGATCAGGCCGACCGCATGCACGGACATCCTCGAAGAGATGACCGCCTTGGCACAGGCGGACGGCGTCACAGATCTGGCCGAATACCGGGGCACCCTCCGGCTGTGGGGGTATTGAACAGATTGCCTTTTCCCGGGACCTGCCCTTTGTGTTACACTAAAGCAAACCAGCCGGACCGGAAACGGTCCAGTCAGGAGGAGCCATGAAGCCGATCGACCGCGACATGCTGATTCATTGGCTGTTTGCCACACGGGCCCTGCGCGCAGCGCCGGCAGACGAGCCGTTCTGGTATACATCCGGTACGTTGGGGCCGTATTACATCAACACGCATTTTCTCTTCGGGAGCGAAGACGACGCCAACGCTCTGCTGCGCCGGATCGACGAGCTGGCAGCAAGCCCTCTGGACCTGCCGGCGGCCATGCACGCGGCGGTGCTGCGCCAGTATGAGCAAAATCCGATCTACCGCCAGCTGATGGACCAGATCGCCGCCCGCCTGGCGACGGCGCCCGGCACCCTGATCTCCGGCGGCGAACGGCGCGACTATTTCTTTTCCGTGTGCGCCGCCCACCTTTTGGGCAAGCCGCATGTCTACCTGTTCAAAGACCAGACGGCCGTGTTCAGCCCGTCTGACGGTCAAAATGCCGAAAAGCTTGAGGACAGCGCGCTGGCCGGTTCGGTTGCCTGCCATGTCGCCGACCTGGTGACCGAGGCGTCCAGCTACACCCGTGCCTGGCTGCCGGCCTTGCGCCGGATCGGCGCCCGGATGCCGATGACGTTGGCGGTTGTCGACCGCAATCAGAACGGACGCCAGGTGCTGGAGGCGGAAGGAACCCGCCTGGTCAGCCTGATGACGATCGACCAGGAGCTGTTTCATCAGGCGCGCGCGGCGGGCCTGATCGATGCCGCGCAATTGGATCAGATCCTCAGGTTCACCGCCGATCCACAAGCGTATATGCGCCTGTTTTTGCGCGAGCACCCCGCGTTTTTAGCGGAGCAGCTGGCGTTAGGCGGCAAGAACGCCGAACGGGCCCGACGCTGCCTGGAGTCTGGATATGGCCCGGAAAACTGAAACCGTACCCGCTTACCGGCTGGTTCGCAGCCATCGAAAATCCCTGGCCGTGGTGGTACGAACTGACAACTCCGTCGAAGTCCGCAGCCCGCTGGCGATGCCGCGCGACCGCATCGACCTTTTTGTGCGCGCCAACAGCGGCTGGATCGAGCGTAAAAGGGCGGAGAACCATGCGCGAGTTCGCCTGGAACCGGTCAGCCCGGAGCACGTTCGCCGTTTTGCCGACCTTTTGCCGGCGTGGATCAAGGCCCTGGCCGCACAGCACGCTTTGCCTTTGCCCCGCGGCATCCGGCTTCGGGATATGGTCAGCCGCTGGGGCAGCTGCAGCCAAAAAGGGACCATCACCCTCAATACACGGTGCGCGGCCCTTCCGGAAACGCTGCAGACCTATGTCATTTTGCATGAAATGTGCCATCTGCGTCACATGAACCACAGCCGGGCCTTCTGGCAGCTCTTGCTCGCCTGTTTGCCTGACGCACGCGAACGGCGGCACCAGCTGAAAGCGTATCAGCTGGTCCGGGCGGATCGGGAGGGGGCCAGCTTATGAACCGTGTTGTCGTGATCACCGGTGCCAGTTCTGGTATCGGGCTGGAAATGGCGCGTCAGTTCGCGGCCGGGGGCGATCGCGTCTACGCGCTGGCACGCCGGCTGCCGGACAGCGTCGCTGAACCGTCCGAAGCTGCGGCAGGCAGCTGGTTTACGATGCCGCTCGACGTGACCGATGCCGAAGCCGCCAGGCAGGCGGTAACCCGGATCGCCGCGCGCGAAGGGCGCATCGATATCCTGGTTCAGGCCGCCGGATACGGACTGGCCGGTTCTGTTGAAGCGATGACGCCAACCGACGCCGCGGGACAGATGGGGACGAATTTCCTGGGCGCCTGCCATTTGCTGGGGCCGGTTCTGGCCAGCATGCGCGCCCGGGGATCCGGCCTGATCATCCAGCTTGGCTCTGTCGCCGGTTTCCTGCCCATTCCGTTTCAGGCCTGTTATTCGGCCAGCAAGGCAGCTTTGGCAGCCCTGACCATGGCGCTGGCCAACGAAGTCCGCCCGTACGGAATCCGCTGCATGCTGGTTCAGCCCGGTGACACCCGAACCGGATTCACCGAAGCCCGCGTGCTCTGTGACGCCGATGAGAGCCTGCCCTATGCCGAACGTTGCCGCCGCTCGATCGCGCGTATGGCCGCAGACGAACAGAATGGCTTTCCAGCTGACCGGCTGGCCGCAAAAATCATCCGGCAGGCCAACCGGCGCCGGCCGCCGCTGGTCTATACGCCCGGCCTGTTCTACAAGCTGGCCGCTTTGCTCAGCCGCGTGCTGCCCAGGCGTTGGGTCATGGCGGTGCTCTACGGGCTCTATGCCCGCTAGAAGCTGCAGGACCTGACGGGAAGGGGAGAAAATGAAAGCATTACTGGCCGCTGCGGCCATCTGCCTGACCATTCTGGTGCTGACCGAGATCCTGCCGCCCCTGATCGGCAGCAGCCTGGTGCTGGCATCGCTGGCCTGGCTGGCCGTGCTGATCCGGCAGGATTGGATAAGCAGGCGGCACATGGCCCGGCGGCGACTTGAACTGGAAGCCCGCTGGGCGATCAGCATCCGGCACCTGAACGGGCTGCCGCTGCCGATCGACACGCCGGCGACTTTATATTACACCGGCGACCAGGTCATCCTGGAAACCGAGCAGGAGCAATGGTCGCTGGCGCGATCCAGCTTGCTCAAGGTCATGGTCATGTCACCAGAGAATGTCCGCCACATCAATGACCAGCAGCTGTGCCGCCTGCTGCTCGTGGAAAAGAGGATTTTTTCCGCGCTGAGGGAAAAAATCCGCCACCGAGACAGCATGGTCCGCCGTTCGGCTGTCCTGATCTTGTCGTTTCAAGACCCGCCTGAGAACAAGAGCGTCTGGGTCCTGGTCGCCTTGAGCCGGCCCCAGTCGGTGGCCAACCTGGTTCAGGCATCCGGTTTGCGCGACCTCGGCGTCGTCCGCATCGCACGCCAGCGCCGGCGGCCGCGCCTGAGGTTCCGCCGCTAGGCAAACGCCGTTTCAGCAGTCTTGGAATATGGTATAATAAGCTTCTGTACGGTCTGGAGTGAATAAGATGAATGTGACCATTCTGGGTAAGATCCCGACAACCGCAGAAATCCTCGACCGCTACCCGTTATCCCGGGAATTAGCGGAACTGAAAGCGCGCCGGGACGAGGCAATCCGCCAGATCCTGACCGGAATGTCGGACCGTTTTCTCCTGGTGATCGGGCCGTGTTCCGCAGACCAGGAAGACGCGGTCTGCGCCTACACGGAACGCTTAGGCCGTCTGCAGGAAATGGTAGCGGACCGGCTTGTCCTGGTTCCGCGTATCTACACCAACAAACCGCGCACCACGGGTGAAGGCTACAAGGGCATCTTGCACCAGCCTGATCCGGAGAAGGCGCCGGATATGGCCGGCGGCTTGATTGCCTTGCGTAAGATGCATATCCGTTCGCTGTCGGTGTCCGGCCTGACTGCGGCCGATGAGATGCTTTACCCGGAAAACCACACCTATCTGGACGATATGTTGAGTCACGTGGCTGTCGGCGCGCGTTCTGTGGAAAACCAGCATCACCGGCTGACGGCGAGCGCCGTCACGCAGCCGGTCGGCATGAAAAATCCGACCAGAGGCGACCTCAACGTCATGCTCAATGCCATCTACGCCGCGCAGCGCGGGCACGTGTTTGCCTACCAGGGGCACGCGGTCCAGACCGAAGGCAACCCGTTAGCCCACGCGGTTTTACGCGGCGAAGTCAACCGGCACGGCCTAAGCCAGGCCAACTACCATTATGAGGACCTGATGCGGCTGTCCCAGATGTACCTGGCGCGCGAGCTGGTCAATCCGGCCTGCCTGATCGACACCAATCATGCCAATTCCAACAAGCAGTATGCCGAACAGCCGCGCATCGCCATGGAAGTCCTGCACAGCCGGCGATTGTCCCCCGACATCCGCAAGCTGGTCAAGGGCCTGATGGTTGAAAGCTATCTTGAAGAGGGAAGCCAATTTGTCGGCGAGCATGTGTTCGGCAAATCGATCACAGACGCTTGCCTGGGTTGGCCGGCCACCCGCAACCTGGTTCTGAACATCGCCGAACAGGTCTAGGCGGAGACGAGGAGACCGGCACAGATGGAG
>JAAZFW010000060.1 GCA_012511525.1 Clostridiaceae bacterium | reverse complement strand
GCCGCCGGCCGAAGAGGCGGTCAGCCCGGCTGAAATCCCGTACGATGCCCAGAAGGCGATCGACGACCTGCAGCGGATGGTCCGCTGCGCCACCATCTCTCGTTACGATCCGGCCCATGAGGATGACACGGCCTTCGCCAGGTTTCGCGCGTTGTTGCCCGAGCTGTTTCCGCGGGTCCACCAGAGCTTAAGTTTCGAACAGGTCGGCCGGCGCGGCCTGCTCTACCGCTGGCGGGGCAGAAGCCAGGATCGGCCGGTCGTCCTGATGGCCCATTACGATGTCGTTCCGGTTGAGGAATCGCACTGGACACAGCCGCCCTTCGCCGGCGTGATTGCCGATGGGTGCCTTTGGGGCCGCGGCGCGCTCGACACCAAGCCAACCGTGAACGGTATCCTGCAGGCGGCCGAGACACTGCTTGGCCGGGGGTTTGTCCCGCAGCAGGACATCTATTTGGCTTTCGGCGGCAACGAGGAAATCATGGGCCAGGACGCGCCCGACATGATCGCTTGGTTTTCGGCCCGGAACATCCGCCCGGCCCTGGTGGTCGATGAGGGCGGCGCCGTCGTCGAACATGTATTCCCGGGGGTGCGCCAGCCCTGCGCCGTGATCGGAACCGGCGAAAAAGGCGTGATGCAGCTGACCATGACCGCCAAAACCAACGGGGGGCATGCCTCCGCGCCGCCGCGCGTCTCCAGCATCGGGCGGCTGAGCCGGGCCTGCCTGCGCGTGGAGACGCATCCGCTCAAGCGGCGCCTGACCGCGCCGGTCGCCGGTCTGTTCGACACCCTGGGCCGCCATTCCAGCAGCCTGTACCGGGTGATCTTCGCCAACCTGTGGCTGTTTGCCGGCCTGCTCGACCTGATCTGCAAGCAAAAAGGCGGCGAGCTCAACGCCCTGATGCGCACCACCGTGGCCTGGACCCAGGCCAGCGGTTCCAGCCAGACCAACGTCATGCCGGCGCTGGCCAAAATGGGCGCCAATCTGCGCCTGGTTCCGGGCGACAGCTGCGCCGATGTCCTGGCGCGTTTGGAGAAAATTGTCCGTGACCCGCAGCTGCAGCTGGAGGCGAGCGGCTGCCAGGAACCATCGCCGTTGTCCGTCACCGGCAACCACGACGGCTGGCTAAAGGTCAGGCAAGCCGTCAGGGCCATCTGGCCCGAAGCCCTGGTCAGCCCCTACCTGATGATCGCATGTTCCGATTCGCGTCACTACAGCCGGATCTGCGACCAGGTCTACCGCTTTTCCGCCATGGCCCTGACCGATGAGCTGCGCAAGACCATCCACGGCAACGACGAACGGATTCCGCTGGACGCGATCGGCAAGGCGGTCGCTTTTTATCTCGAGCTGATGTTGCGCTGCTGAACGTGCCCCGGCCCGCGCCTGTGGTAAAATAGCCTTGTAGGCAGATGCACGTGCCGGACTCTCCCGGCCCGGTACCCGACAAGGATGGTGATCCCCATGACCAGGGCTCATATAAAACCGACGCTATGCCTGTTGCTGCTCTTCATGATCCTCATGCTGCCGGCCGGCCTGCTTCAGGCCCAGTCTGCCGGACCGGTTGTTCGCGCGGTCCTGGTGGACGGTGAAATCACGCCGGCGATGGCCGCCTATTTAACCGGGCAGATCGATCTGGCCAACGACGAGGGCGCCGTCGGGCTGCTGCTGGAAATCCGTACGCTGGGCGGCCAGGTTGACGCCGCGATCCAGATGCGCGATGCGATGGTCGCTTCCAGCGTCCCTGTCGCCGTCTACATCGAAAGCCGGGCCATATCGGCAGGGGCCCTGATTGCCATCGCCGCCGATACGATCGTCATGGCGCCCGGCAGCCATATGGGCGCGGCCAAGCCGATCCCCGACGATCCGAAGACCGTCGCCTTTGTCAGCGGCGAGTTCCGGAGCACCGCAGAAAAGAACAACCGCGACCCCCAGATCGCCATGGCGATGGTCGACGAGACAATCGCCATCGAAGGGCTGGTCGCAGCCGGCGAAATCCTTGATATGACCGCCCAGGAAGCCAAGGCCAACGGGTACGCCGACCATTTGGCCTCCGGACGCGCTGAGGCACTCAAAGCCCTGGGTTGGGACAGCGCGACGCTGGTGCAGGGCGAAATGAATTTCCGGCACCGGATCGCCCAATTCCTGAGCAGCTACACCGTCGCGTCAATCTTGCTGACCGTCGGCATGCTGGCCCTGATCGCCGAGCTCTTCACACCCGGCTTCGGCGTCGCCGGCACGATCGGCATCATCAGCTTCGCCCTTTATTTCACCAGCGGCTACCTGGCCGGCTACACCGAGCTCTGGTCCGCGGCCATTTTCCTGGCCGGCATCGTGCTGATCATCATTGAGATCATCGTGCCCGGATTTGGCATCTTCGGCATCTCCGGCCTGATCGCCCTGGTTGTCGGTGTCGTTTTTTCGGCGCCGACAGTCGGCCAGGGCATCTTGACCTTGATGATCGCCCTGGGCGCGACCGTCGCGGCCATTCCGATCCTGATCAAGCTGTTCGGCAAGTCTCGCCTGATCCAGCGCATGGTCTTGTCGCACGCGGAAACGGTCGCCAACGGCTATGTCCACACCCGAACCGAACGGGATCTGACTGGCCAGACTGGCGTGGCGCTGACCGACCTGCGCCCGGCCGGGCTGGTCCGCATCGGCAGCGAACGTGTCGACGCGCTCACCGAAGGCGGCTACATCGCACGGGGGACGCCCGTCACGGTCGTCCACATGCAGGGGACCAAGGTATTCGTGACAACCCGCGACGAACCAGAATCCGGCTCATGACAGGGAGGCGCCCATGGCCATGCCGCTCAACATTCTCTTTGTCCTGACCGACGACCAGGGGCCCTGGGCCCTGAACTGCGCCGGGACACCCGAGCTCGACACGCCAAATCTGAACAGGCTGGCAAACCAGGGCCTGCGCTTCACAAATTTCTTCTGCGCGTCGCCGGTCTGCTCACCGGCTCGGGCCTCGATCCTGACCGGCACCATCCCGTCGGCCCACGGCGTGCACGACTGGATCCGCTCCGGAAACCTCGACAAGGCCGAGATGGACAGGCTTGGGATCGTCAACCCCTACGGCGGTTATGCCGATGAAGACAAGCCGATCCAGTACCTGTCCGGACGGCGCACCTTCACCGACGCCCTGGCCGAACAGGGATATCGCTGCGCGCTCAGCGGCAAGTGGCACCTGGGCGACTCGATGACCCCTCAGCACGGCTTTTGCGACTGGTACACGCTCGGCAAAGGCGGTGCCTGCTACTACCACCCCGACATGATCGAGCACGGCCGGATCCAGGTGGAAAACCGCTACATCACCGACCTGGTCACGGACAAGGCGGTCGGCTGGCTGGAGGACATGGCGGACGGCGACAGCCCTTTCTACCTCGGCGTCCACTACACCGCCCCCCATTCGCCCTGGGAACCGGAGCATCACCCGGCCGATGACATCCGCCGCTACGCGGACTGCACGTTTGCCAGCATCCCGGATTTGCCCGACCACCCCGGCCTGACGACCGGCCCGGTCTTCGGCACCCAGAGGCGCCGGACGAACCTGGTCGGCTATTTCGCAGCGGTCACGGCGATGGATCGGGCGGTCGGCCGGCTGCTCGATGTCCTCGACCGGCGCAGCTTATGGGAAAGCACCATCGTCGTGTTCCTGTCGGACAACGGCATGTGCATGGGGCACCACGGCGTCTGGGGCAAGGGAAACGGCACGTTCCCGCAGAACATGTACGAGGAATCGGTCAAGGTGCCGTTCCTGATCGCCTGCCCGCAGGCCGCAGCACGCGCCGGCCAGCAAGTCGAAGACCTGGCCAGCGCGCTCGACATCTATCCGACACTGCTCGACCTGGTCGGCATCGCGGACCCCCAAGTCCGGGTGCTGCCCGGACGCAGTCTGCAGCCACTACTTAGCGGCCAGACCGATTCGCACCTCAATGAACGCCCGGTCGTCATCTGCGAGGAATACGGGCCCGTCCGCATGCTGCGCACCAAACGTTTCAAATATGTGCACCGTTATCCCTACGGCCCGCACGAATTGTACGATCTTGCCGAGGACCCCGGAGAGACCCGTAACCTGTTCGACGAGCCAAGCCTGCAGCAGACGGTCGCGGCGATGAAGCGCGACCTGGAGTTGTGGTACCGTCGCTATGTCGATCCGGATGTCGACGGCAGCAAGGAAGGGGTCACCGGGCTGGGACAGCTGTGCCGGGCCGGCCTGTTTGCCAATCGCGCCAAAGTCTACCACGCCGACCGCTACAAAGAAAAACAGCCCTGAATCTAAGAGACGAAAGGAAAGATTCCATGATTGACCATGCCTTGCCGCAAGAAAACCAACCCGTCGAGATCCACCTGATCGGCTCCAGCCACATCGACCCGGTCTGGCTGTGGCCCTGGACAGACGGGTTCAGCGAGGTCAAGGCGACCTTCCAGGCCGCCCTGGACCGGCTCGACGAGTACCCCGGCTTCATCTTCACCTGCGCCGGCGCCGCCTATTACCAGTGGATCGAGGAGAATTTTC
>JAAZFW010000059.1 GCA_012511525.1 Clostridiaceae bacterium | reverse complement strand
TGAACCTGGTCGGCGGCACCTTCAAAACGATCGCGGAACATCTTCCCTTCATGCACGCCGTCGAAGCCGGACGCGCGGCGATCGCAGGCGATTATCCGGGTATCTTTTCGCACCTGTGGTGGGTGATTGGCTACGCGACGGGGCTGATGGGGATCGCGGTGCTTGTCTTTACACGCAAAATGAATAGCGATAACCCGTGAAAGCAGTCAGTACGGCATAGAACATGCTTATTTTCATAGCACGCGTGTTATGCTGTCTGACACGTATCGCTCAGCTGACCGGCTCGAATGGTCCGTCAGGCTGTCCTGTCCAGCGGTAAAGGCAGATGTCTGACGCGTGGTGTGTGCCGCACCTTTTGGGCTGGGAGATGTAGAACAATCCGTCGCCCACGGCATAAAGTCCGGTGCTGCCATGTGGGAATTGCCAGCCGCGCAAGCCCGTTTGGAGATCGCAAAGGCCCGCGTCGGCCAAGGACAAGGTTGCGCCCTGCCGGCCGTCCGGATCACCCTGCAGGGCTTTGAGCAGCGCCGGTTTCGTGCCGTCGACCGCATACAGGGCGTAGTTCGGGAAGGCTGCCTTTTTTCCGCGGTAGACCGCCAGCAGCCAATAGCCGGTCGCCGCGTCGTATTCGAGGTTTTGCACGCCCCATTCGGTGTTTCCGGTCCAGACGAAATATTTGCGTCGGCAATGCCTGGGGCCGCTGCGGTGCATCTTGTCCTGGTTGAGCGGCCGCGCCAGCGTTATCCAACTGTCCGTGTCATACTGGAGCAGCACCTGGTGGTCGTTGTCCGATCGCTCAGGATCGCCGTAGATGCCGCAGGCGACACACAGGTAGGGCTTGCTGCCGGGTGCGGCGCCGAAATCCGGTCCGAACGACAGCCCGTCGATACCGCTGCAGCCATGGCGGTGGCGCACGGTTTGTCCATTTTGTGTCCACCAGGCCAGATAGTCGGCAACGACATCGCCCAGCCAGACGGTGCTCATGATGCCGTCCCGCTCGGCGTCCATATCCGGCCGGTCGATCTTCTCGACCGCGAAGACGGCGATGTAGAAGGCGGTTTCCGGTCGCTTGCCGCTGCCAAGGTGCTTCAGGATGCCCTGCCCGATCGCGTCCTGCTTGTATTCCAGCGACCCGTAGAGCAGATTGTCCCGGTTGTTGAACGCCAGACAGCCCAGGTGGCCGAGCAGCCCCCGCACCGACCCGATCACGCGGCCCTCGAGGTCGAACTTGATCAGCTGGGTCGTGAACGAGCAATACAGATAGCGGTGCTCCCGGTCCAGGGCGATCCCCTGGATATGGCCGCCGTCCCAGGGGCCGGTGGCGATGCGGCGGGGCAGGTGAACAGGCGCTTGTTGGATCGAATCGTTCATGGGGTGCCTCCGTTCTTGACTTGTCCAGGCGCTACCAGACTACCACCCGGAAACGGCACGCGCAAGGACACGCTTCCGCATCTGGTATAATGCCCTTAAGAGCAGCGGACAAGAGGGCAAAAACATGCAGCTTGCAGACCAGATCAGGCAGTTGTTGGCGCAAAACGGCATCTTGCGGGCCGGGTTTGCCGGCCTGCCGGACGGTCCGGCCAACTTGCCCGTCGCCGTTTCGATCGTGGTGCCGCTGTCCGACGCGGTGCTGGACGAGATCGATCAGGCGCCGACGTTCGCCTATTACCACCATTACCGCACGGTCAACGCCTGCATCGACCGCCTGCTGCTCCAGGTGGGTCTGCTGCTGCAGCAGAACGGTTACCGCTATATGCCGGTCGCCGCCTCCCAGTCGCTGCCCGAAGAAGGCTTGAGATCGCACAGGGGACTGTATTCACACAAGAAGGCGGCTGTCGCGGCCGGGCTGGGTGCGATCGGCAAGAGCACCTTGTTCCTGGATTTTCGTTTCGGGGCGCGGGTCCGGCTGGGCACGCTCTTCACGGATGCCCCGCTGCCGTCCGTTCCGGTCCAGATCCCCGTGTCGCCTTGCGAGGATTGTGACCGCTGTGTGCGGGCCTGCCCGGCCGGGGCGATCACGGGCATTGGCTGGCAGGTGGGGCTGGAGCGGGACGCGCTGCTTGACGCCGACGCCTGCAACCGGTACATGCGCGACCACTTCATGAAGATCGGGCGCGGTTCGGTCTGCGGTATTTGCGTCCGGGTCTGTCCCGTTGGCTTAACCGCCCCAGTACATCACGAGGAACCTGTTTCAAATGGGACGGATCGCTGACAGCCAGAAAACTGTGGCGCGCATGATCCGGCTCTATTGCCGCGCGCACCACCGGAGCCAGGCTGGCAGCGACGGCCTTTGCCCCGATTGCCGCGCACTGCTGGACTATGCCAATGACCGGCTCGAACACTGCCCGTTCGGCGACGACAAGCCGGTCTGTGCCCGCTGCCCGATTCACTGTTACCGACCTGAACAGCGCGAGCAGATCCGCCATGTGATGCACTATGCCGGGCCGCGCATGATTCTGGTCTTCCCCCTGGACGGCATGCGTCACCTGGTCCAGCTGCTGAAGAACCGGCATAAACAGTGCTGATTACGATCCCACGCTGCGTGGAGTTGCTCTTTGACGCGTGGTTTGCGTGCGATGATGACTTGCGCTATGGTGATAGGCAGCACCTGAAGGAGACAGACGCATGACCAAAATCGATGCCAAACAGACCGGGGCCCTGATCCGCGAGCGTCGCCAGGCGATCGGGTGGACGCAAAAACAACTGGCGGATGCCTTGTTCGTGACGGACAAGGCGATTTCCAAGTGGGAAAACGGCGACGGGTTGCCGGACATTTCGCTTCTGCTTCAACTGGCTGCGGCGCTGCAGATCACGACGGACGAGCTGCTGGCAGGCGCGCGCCGCGTGCCGGACCAACCAGCCGTCATGGCCCTTGCCGCTGCCCCGTCGCTGACGATGCGGCTGGCTGCCGGGATCGCCGGGTACCTTTGGCTTAACCACCTGGTCGGCCAGGTTTCCTCGCTGCTCGCCAATTGGCTGTGGCTGGATGGCTTCGCGACCGGTTGGAGTTTTGTCGCCCTGTTTTTGCCGAACCAGTTGTTTTGGTTCGGTCTGCTGGTTTTCCTGTTTTGCCAGGTCCGGCCTAGCGTGACTTTCCTACCCAGTATAGCATGTAAAGCTCAAGAAGTCTGGCAATAAAGGGTTTGCAAACAAACAGGCGTATACTACAACAGCTCATATTGATGAAATTGCAGACCAGATCTGCTCTTGTTGACTGTTCATCATTTCGAG
>JAAZFW010000466.1 GCA_012511525.1 Clostridiaceae bacterium | reverse complement strand
CATGACCCTGACTGTCACGGGCCTTAAGAAAAGCTTCGGCCCCACCGAGGTGCTGAAGGATGTCAGCTTTGCCGTCGAACCCGGCCAGGCGCTCGGCCTGCTGGGCCGAAACGGCGCCGGCAAGACGACCACCATCCGGATCATCATGCAGGTCTTCCCGCCCGATGGCGGCTCTGTCCTGTTCGGCGATCGCCCGATTCACAGCCAAAACATCCGCATCGGCTACCTGCCGGAGGAAAAGGGGCTCTACCCCAAGCAGAAAATCCGCGACCAGCTCGTCTACCTGGCCTGCCTGCGCGGCATGGACAAGGCCGGAGCGAAAAAGGCCGTCACCGGCTGGCTGGATCGCATGGGCCTGGCCGACACCCTTGACAAGAAGCTGGAGACGCTCAGCAAAGGCAACCAGCAGAAAATACAGCTGGCCCTGGCCCTGCTCCACGACCCCGGCCTAATCATCCTGGACGAGCCGTTCAGCGGCCTCGACCCGGTCAACGCCCAATTACTCAAGACGATTGTCAGGGAGCAGGCTGCGCTTGGCAAAACCATCTTGTTTTCCAGCCACCAGATGAACTACGTCGAGCAGTTCTGCGAATCGGTGGCCATCCTGCACCAGGGCCGGATCCAGGTCAGCGGCCGGATCAGCGACCTGAAACGGCAGTACCCTCGCCGCAGCCTCCAGCTGCGCTTTCACGACCACAGCCTGCCCGCCGACGAGCAGATGCGCCGGGTCTGGACCCAGGTTCCCCGGGCAGCCGGGCTGGTCCGGTCCGTCACGCCCGCGCAGGATGGCTGCCGGATCGAGCTGGGGCAGGAGTCGGACCGAGCGGTCCTGTTCGCCGCACTGGCTGCCGCCGGCGCCGACCTCGAGCAGTTTCTCGTCGTCGAACCGACCCTGGAGGAAATCTTCGTAGACAAGGCAGGTGACGTGTCATGAGCCCTTTCAACCGCCTCAAGCCGTTCCGTGTGGTGCTGGCCTTCGAATACCTCTCCTACATGCGCAACAAAGTCTACATCGGCATCACCGTCGCCATGATCGTTCTGATCGGCATCGGCCTTAGCATGCCGGCGATCATCTCGGGGGTTCTCGAACTCGGCCTGGCCGATCCGGGAAAGGCCGACCAGCCGGGCCCGGAAGACACGGTGCATGTGATCGACGAATCCGGTCTGCTGGCCGACCTGGACCTGCTGCGTCAGCAATGGACGCAATTCCTGTTCGTACCGGCTGTACACGCCGATCTTGACCGGCTAAAGCAGACCGTGCACGAAGGGGAGGCGCGCGCCGTACTGGTGCTGGAAAATCCCGTCCGCGCGACCCTGATCGAGCGCCGCTTCCAGGACAGTTTCCCCGCCGAACTGGCTGAATGGCTAACCGAACGCAGCCGCACCCGCCAGCTGGCCGATCTCGGACTGGACGACGATACCATCCGCCAGGCGCTGGCTGAAACGGAAATGGTTCAGGTCGAGACGGTCGCCGAATTGGGCAAGGCCACCCAGCAGACCTATTTTTATACCTACCTGCTCTTATTTTTGCTCTACATGACCGTCATGATGTATGGCCAGCTGGTCGCGTCCTCAGTGGCGTCGGAAAAAAGTAACCGGGCCATGGAGATGCTGATCACATCGACCCGGCCGCTCAATTTGATGTTCGGCAAAGTACTCGGTTCCGGCCTGGCCGGACTGACCCAGATCGGGCTGTTTTTGCTGGCGGCCGCCGGCTTCTACGCCCTTAACCGTGTTCATTGGGCCGAGATCGCCTTTATCCAGTCCGTGTTCGACATGCCGCCGGCGATCATCGGCTACACGGTGCTGTTCTACCTGCTCGGCTATTTCATGTACGCGTTCTTGTACGGCGCGCTGGGTTCCCTGGCCAGCAGGACCGAGGATATCAACACGAGCATCATGCCGGTGATCCTCGTCATCATGGCCGCCATGTTCATCTCGATCTTCGGCATGCTGTCGCCGGAAGCCGGCTGGCTGGCCGTCTTTTCCTATGTCCCGTTCGTCGCCCCGATGGCGATGTTCGTGCGCATTTGCATGACCGATGTTCCGGGCTGGTCGATCGCCCTTTCCGTCGCCCTGATGCTCCTGACCATTTACGCGACCGGTTCGCTGTCCAGCCGGATCTACCGGCTCGGCGTGCTCATGTACGGCAAACCGCCGCGCCTTGCCGAACTGGTTCGCCTGATGCGTCAGGCCGGCCGTTAAGGGACTGCTAAGAAATCAGCCGTTTCTATGCGGCGTATTTGCGCACAAAAGCTGCCAGCTCGTCCAGCGGCATGGGCCGGCCGATCAAGTACCCCTGGGCCTTGTAGAAACCGGCTTCCTCGAGCAGTTCCAGCTGCTCGGCGCTCTCGATACCCTTGGCGCAGACCGTGATGTCCAGGACCTGGGCCATCTGCAGAACCGCCAGCGTTACCTTCAGGGCCCGTTCCGATTCCGTGATCTCAGCTGTGAAGGCCTTGCTGAGCTCGAGCATGTCGAACGGGACATGCCGAAGCAAGTCAACCGTCGAATAGCCGGTCCCGAAGTTGCCCAGGACCAGCTTGATGTTGTATTCGTCGTGCAGGCGGCAGAGGTTGGCGATCCCGGTCGCGTCGAGCGGCTGGGCCTCGCTGAGCTCGAACTGGACATGGTCATGGCGGATGCCCGACCGGGCGATCAGTTCGACGACCCGTTCGACAAATTCCGGCCGGTTGGCCTGGAAGCCGAGGATGTTGATCGAGATATTCAGGTCCATGCCCAGGTCCTTCATCAGGCGGGCACCGCTGGTAAACGCCTTTTCGAGAAACCAGGCGCCGAAACGCATGGTCAACTCCTCGTCGGCCTCGATGACGGGGATGAAAGCCTGGGCGGGCACCTGGCGCTGGTCTTCGGCGATCATCAGGTCGATGAAAACCTCGTACGTGTTGCAGGTATTTTTGCCGAGGGTCCATTTGGGCTGACCGAATAGGAGAAACCGGTCCTGGGCAAGCGCTTCAAGTATCTGGTCTCTTGTGATCGTTTCCATGCTGTATCCCCCTGTCTGTATGGATGCTCCGAGCCGGACTCTGGTATGATTATTATACACCATTCCGGCGCTGAAATGCGGGGCGTTTCTGTGCTAGAATAAGGCCAAAGACCGGACATGACACCAGAAAGAAGGCTAGACAATGAAGGATGGTTTTATTCGCGTGGCGACGGCGACCCCGGTTATCCGGGTCGCGGATGTTGCCGGCAACAGCCAAAATATCCTCGCGCTGATCCGGGAGGCGCAGCACCGGCAGGCCAGCCTGGCGGTTTTTCCCGAACTGTGCCTGACCGGCTACACCTGTGCTGACCTGTTCCTCAGCCAGGCCCTCCAGCAAGCCGCGCGCCGGGCCTTGCTGAACCTGGTCAGGGAGGCCGCGGACACGGATGTCGTCTGCGCCGTCGGGCTTCCCCTGGCGGACGGACCGGCCCTGTACAACTGCGCCGTCGTTTTTCAGCGCGGCCAGATCCTGGGTGTCGTTCCCAAGCAGCACATCCCCAATTACGCCGAATTTTACGAGCTGCGCCATTTCACGCCGGCCCCGCGCCCCGGCCAGGAGCCCCGGACGATCCCGCTCGGCTGCGGCGAGGTGCCGTTCGGCACCGATCTGCTGTTTGCTTGCCGTGACCTGCCGGATTTCCGGCTCGCTTTTGAGATCTGCGAGGACTTATGGGTCGCGCAGCCGCCCTCGGCGACCGCAGCCCTGGCCGGAGCTACCGTGATCGGCAACCTGTCGGCCAGCGACGAGATCCTGACCAAGGCCGCCTACCGGCGACTGCTGGTGCAAAGCCAGTCGGCACGCCTGCTCTGCGCCTATCTGTACGCCGATGCGGGCGCAGGCGAATCGACCACAGATCTGGTCTTTTCCGGGCACAACTTAATTTACGAAAACGGCCGCAAGCTGGCCGAATCGGCCCTGTTCAGCCACGGTCTGACCTGCGCCGACCTCGACGTGCAGCTGCTGGCTGCCGAGCGGAGACGCCAGAACACGTTCGCACCGGCAAGCCTGACACCGCAATGCCGAATCCTGCCTTTCTCCCTGCCGGTCGTCCCCCTTAACCTGGAGCGGCCGGTCCCGGCCTCCCCTTTCGTTCCCGCCAACCGTCAGGATCTCGCGGAACGCTGCGACGAGATCATCGCCCTGCAGGTCCAGGGTCTGAAAAAACGGCTCGAGCACACCGGCGCCCGGCACGCGGTCATCGGGCTGTCCGGCGGACTGGATTCCACGCTGGCCTTCCTCGTCACCATCCGGGCCTTTGACGCGCTCGGGCTGGACCGGTCAGGCATCCTGGCTGTCACCATGCCGGGCTTCGGGACAACCGGCCGCACCTACCGCAACGCCCTGGCGCTGGCCAAATCTAGCCAGACCAGCCTGAAGGAAATCCCTATCCGAGAGGCCGTCCTGCAGCATTTTAAAGCGATCGGCCATGATCCGGACCGCCACGATGTCACCTACGAGAATGCCCAGGCCCGCGTGCGGACCCAGAGCCTGATGGATTTGGCCAACCAGGTTGGCGACCTGGTCAGCGGCACCGGCAATTTGTCAGAGCTGGCACTGGGCTGGGCGACCTACAACGGCGACCACATGTCGATGTATGGCGCCAACAGCCCCGTCCCCAAAACGCTGGTGCGCCACCTGGTCCGGCATGTCGCCGAGAACCTGGTGCCCGACCTGGGTGACTT
>JAAZFW010000058.1 GCA_012511525.1 Clostridiaceae bacterium | reverse complement strand
TGAATCACGCGTTCACCCTGGACGGGCTTCGCCGGATCAGCCTCTTCATCGGCGCTTACGGAAGCGGAAAATCGGAAATCAGTGTCAATTTCGCCCGCTGGCTGAACGAGACCGGCCGAACGGTCACGCTGTGCGACCTGGACATCATCAACCCCTATTTCCGTTCGGCCGACGCCCGTCAGGCGGGTGAAGCGGAGGGTATCCGGCTGGTTGCGCCTGCGTTTGCCGGCACCAATGTCGATGTCCCTGCCGTGCCGGCAGCGGTATACAGCGTTTTCGACGACACGGTCCGCCATGCGGTTTTGGATATCGGCGGCGAGGACATGGGCGCACGCGTCATCGCCAGCCTGAAAGACCGTCTCCTGCAGGTGCGGCCGGCTCCGGCCGTCTACCTGGTGGTCAACCCTTACCGCCCGTTCAGCAAGACAAGCTACCAGATCGTGCAGCTGGCATCGCTGCTCGGCGAGGCCGCAGGCCTGGCGCCGACCGGACTGGTGCACAACGCCAACCTGCTCGGCGATGGCGACACCGGGCTGCTCTCTGAGAGCTGGCCGGTTGTCCGCGAAGCTGCGCGGCAGCTGGGCATCCCGGTTGCTTTTGCCGCGGCCATGGCCGGGGCTGTGCCGCCGGACTGGGGCGGACAAACGCCCGAAGGCCTGCCGTTGCTGCGATTACGCCGCACCATCCATTATTTTGAGACCGATTAGGCGTATGGCCTGTTTGCCACAAACGCCTTGATCGTGATATAAATGCCAGTAAGAACATATTGGCTGAGGGCTTTTGAATAAAAAACCCTGGCCTGAAGATCGTAAAGAACCGTAGGGACGACGGGGATCGCTTGGTCAATAAGAGAAACTGCTGCAGATTAGCCTGTTATGCTTGCATGGATGCTCTGTTCCCAAGAATCTCGTGACTTTAGTCATGAGAGGTTCAAAAGAGTGAAAAATCTTGATTCGGGAGGCATCTATGTCACGAATAGAAATCGATCAGGACCGGTGCAAGGGCTGTGGCCTTTGCGTCCATGTCTGCCCCAGGAAAATCATCGTCCTGCAGCAGGATAAACTGAACGCCCGGGGCTTTCACCCGGCCGGCGTCACCGATATGAGCCGCTGCATCGGCTGCGCGTTCTGCGCGACGATTTGCCCGGACAGCTGCATCGAGGTGTGGCGCGAAGGAGGCAAAGCATGAGCAACCGCGTTTTGATGAAGGGCAACGAAGCGATCGCCGAAGCCGCGATCCGCGCCGGCTGCCGCCATTATTTCGGCTACCCGATCACGCCGCAGACTGAAATCATGCATTACATGGCCCTGCGCATGCCCGAGGTGAACGGCGTCATGGTCCAGGCCGAAAGCGAAGTCGCGGCGATCAACATGGTCTACGGCGCCGCCGCTGCCGGTGCCAGGGTGATGACGACCAGTTCGAGCCCGGGCATCAGCCTCAAGCAGGAGGGCTTTTCCTATATCGCCGGCGCCGAACTGCCGGCCGTCGTCGTCAACATCGTGCGGGCCGGCCCCGGCCTGGGCGGCATCCTGCCGGCGCAGGGCGACTATTTCCAGGCCACCAAGGGCGGCGGCCACGGCGATTACCGCAACGTCGTGCTGGCCCCGGCCAGCGTCCAGGAGCTTTACGAACTGACGGTCGAAGCCTTTAACATCGCCGACCGCTACCGCGTCCTGACCATGATTCTCGGTGACGGCACGCTGGGGCAGATGATGGAGCCGGTGCTGTTCCGCGACGAGGAGCCGGTTGAGTCGTTTGACAAGAGCTGGGCGACGACCGGCACGCAGGGCCGGCGCGAGCATAACACGATCCAGTCGATCTACATCGAACCCGACGCGCTCGAGCGGCTCAACAGCAACCTGCAGGCCAAGTACCGCCGGATCGCTGAGCGCGAAGTTCGGGTAGAGACGGTCAACTGCGACGGCGCCGAGATCATCCTGACCGCGTTCGGAACCTGCAGCCGCATCTGCAAAAACGTCATCCGCCAGGCGGCGGAAATCGGCATCAAGGTCGGCCTGGTGCGGCCGATCACGCTCTGGCCGTTCCCGGACCAGGCCATTGCGGCCGCGGCCGGCCAGCCTTCCGTCAAGGCATTGCTGGATATCGAGCTGAACGCCGGGCAAATGGTCGAAGACGTCCGCCTCGCGGTCAACGGCACCCGGCCGGTGCATTTCCACGGGCGTACCGGCGGCAATCTGCCGACGCAACAGGAGATCCTGGACAAGATCCAGGTTCTGGCAAGGAGCTGAAGGTATGGAAGAGAAAGTTTTTTCCAGGACGCGGGGCCTGACCGGCAAACCGTTCCACTATTGCCCGGGCTGCACGCACGGCATCATCCATCGCCTGATCGCCGAAACGCTCAGCGAGATGGATATCCTGGACGTCACGATCGGGGTGTCACCGGTCGGCTGCACCTACAATAACTACGAATATTTTGCCTGCGATATGGTCCAGGCCGCCCACGGGCGAGCGCCTGCCGTGGCCACCGGGATCAAGCGCGTGCACCCCGACAGCATGGTTTTCACGTACCAGGGTGACGGCGACCTGGCCGCCATCGGGACTGCCGAGATTGTCCACGCCGCCGCCCGGGGCGAAAAGATCTGCACCTTTTTCGTCAACAACGCCGTCTACGGGATGACCTCGGGCCAGATGGCCCCGACTACTCTTCTTGGCCAGAAGACGACAACGTCGCCGCTGGGCCGTTCGGCCGCTGTCCAGGGGTACCCGATCAATGTCAGCGAAATGCTGGCCACCTTGCAGGGGGCCGTTTACATCGAACGGGTCGCCGTCAACTCCGTCCGCAACATCAACCGGGCCAAACAGGCGATTCGCAAGGCGTTCAAGGTCCAGCAGGCCAATCTGGGCTTTGCCATGGTGGAAATCTTGTCGACATGTCCGACCAACTGGGGCAAGGATCCCGTATCGGCTCTGAAATGGATCGATGAGGCGATGGTCAAGCAATACCCGCTGGGCGTGTTCCGCGGGCAGGAAATCGAGGTGGGCGACTGATGGAATTTTCGATTCTGCTGGCCGGCTTTGGCGGACAGGGCGTCCTTTCCGCAGGCAAGTTCATCGCGACGGCCGCCCTGCTTGAGGGCAAAGAGGTCTCCTGGCTGCCGTCATACGGGCCGGAGATGCGCGGCGGTACCGCCAACTGCAGTGTGATCGTCTCAGACAGCCCGATCGGGTCGCCGATCCTGAACGCCACCGATGTCCTGATCGCCCTGAACGGCCCGTCTCTGGACAAGTTCACCCACCTGGTCAAACCCGGCGGCCTCATTCTTGCGGACAGCGCACTCGTCCATGCCGTGCCCGAACGGCAGGATATCCGCTTTATCCCGATTCCGGCGTCGACCATGGCGTCCGAGGCGGGCAACATGACCTTCGCAGCGGTCATCCTGCTGGGATGCCTGGCAGCCGCGACCCAATGTTTCAGCCGCGATTCCTTCGAAAAGGCCCTCTACGACGCTTTGCCGGCCCGGCACCACCATCTGATACCGGCGGAAATGGCCATTTTCGATCGCGGCACGCTGTTCGCTGCCCCCTGACATGCGAGGCGACAGGTTTGTTTTCAAGCAAAGAGCCGGTTCATCCGGCTCTTTGGCTATGTTTGAGCGCCCGATTACGGTATAATGAAGTTAAACAAGGAGCAGATGCCGATGCATCTGCCGGACAGGGGCACAGCGGATGAATCAGGCTTACCTGTTTAACCAGGGGCAGGATTATATGAGTTACACGATGCTCGGCGCCAGGCCGGTTGAGCCCCGGGACGGCACCGGCGGCTTCCGGTTTGCCGTCTGGGCGCCCAACGCTGCGTCTGTCTTTGTCGTCGGCTCGTTCAACAACTGGGACCGCACGGCCACGCCGCTGGCCAGACTCGGCCAGACCGGCATCTGGACCGGTACCGCCCCCCAGGCCCGCCAGTGGGACCGCTACAAGTACGCCGTGACGGATCGCCAGGGCCATGTCTGCCTCAAGGCCGACCCCTACGCGCGGCACAGCGAGACGCGTCCGGCCAATGCCTCGGTCCTCTATGACCCCGACGACTACACCTGGGGGGACGATGCCTGGATGGCCGGGCGGCCGGATGCCCGGGAAGCGGGACCGCTCAACATCTACGAGGTGCACCTGGGGTCCTGGAAACGGCACGAGGACGGGTCTTTTATCAACTATCGCGACCTTGGCCGCGACCTGGCCGACTATGCCGCCGACATGGGCTACACGGCCGTCGAACTGATGCCGGTCATGGAGCATCCGCTCGACGAGTCCTGGGGTTACCAGGTCACCGGCTATTTCTCCGTCACGTCCCGTTACGGCACACCCGCGGATTTCAAGTTCCTGGTGGACTGCCTGCACCGGCGCGGCATCCGTGTCATCCTGGACTGGGTGCCGGCCCACTTCCCTAAGGACGCTTTCGGCCTGGGCCGCTTCGACGGCACGCCGCTCTACGAATATGCCGACAGCCGGCTGGGCGAGCAGCAGGAGTGGGGGACTTATGTTTTCGATTTCAGCAAGCTGGAGGTCCGTTCGTTCCTGATCTCGAACGCCTGGTTCTGGCTGCAGGAATTCCATGTCGACGGGCTGCGGATCGACGCGGTGTCCAGCATGCTGTACCGCAATTACGGGCGCAGCGATTTTCTGCCCAACCAGTACGGCGGCGTCGAGAATCTGGAGGCGATCGCCTTCCTGCAGCAGCTGAACGGGCTGATCCGCGCCCGATTGCCCCAGTGCCTGATGATCGCCGAGGAGTCGACGCCCTGGCCCAACGTGACCCGGCCGGTCGACGAACAGGGACTGGGATTTACCCATAAATGGAACATGGGCTGGATGCACGA
>JAAZFW010000465.1 GCA_012511525.1 Clostridiaceae bacterium | reverse complement strand
GACCGGCTCGATTGCGTCCGGCGACACCGCCTGCGGGTTTGCCAACACCGCCATGGTGCTGGCGGAACGCCGTTTTATCCCCAAGGTCTTTGCCGCCGTCGACCGGGTCATCTCTGCCGTGCGCAGCTTGGCGGCTGTGGAAGCCGGCGCCATCGGTCCGCACAAGGACTGCGGCTACGAGGGCATCTACGTCAAGGCCATCACCGGCATTCCGATCGCCATGGAGGGGCGCAGCAGCGCCGTGGCGCATCCAAGCCCGGTCGGCAACATCGCCGCTTGCGCCGCCGATTTGTGGAGCAACGAGTCTGTGCAGCACATCAAGCTGCTGGGCGGCTACGCCCCGGTCGTCTCGATGGAGCAGTTGGCCTATGACTGCCGCCTGATGAACGGCGCGTCCGGACGAGGTCCGGACACGGCCCGTCTCCTGCGCGACCTGCACGCCGACAGTGACAGCGCGCTCGACCCGCAGGCTTACGTCCTGCGCCCGGATGTCGTCGTCGCCATTGCAAAGCAAATCGTGGCCGACACGCATGGGCCTTTTTCCAGGAGCAAGACCGCAGCCCGGGCGGCCGTTGAGGCCTTGCGGGACGGCCTGGCGGCAGGACAACTCAACCTGGACAGCCGCGAAACCGATTGGCTGGACCGGATCGAAGACCAGCTCGACCAGATCCCGGAAGACGAAGAAGCCTTTATCCGGGCCATGATCGATGAAACCGAAAAGCTCAACCCCGCTCACTATGATCTGGTCTGACGCCAATGACCGGTCGCGCACCTGTGGTCTGGTCAAACGGACCTGTCTCCGCTATGCTTGGGGTGTCCCTGTTGCCTGACCTGCACCCGCTGCCGGAGAGTGACGATGCACGTTGCGCCCTACAAGACCATCTTGTCGCCCCAAAACAACATGAACATCTACCGGGGCTGCACGCACGGCTGCATTTATTGCGACAGCCGCAGCGCCTGTTACCAGATGGCGCACGACTTCGAGGATATCGAAGTCAAAACGGACGCGCTGGCGATCCTCGAGTCGCAGCTGCGCCGCAAGCGCAAGCCTTGCATGATCTCGACCGGCGCGATGTGCGATCCCTATATGCCTGTGGAACAGGATCTCATGCTGACCCGCCAAAGCCTGCAGCTGATCGAGCGGTACGGCTTTGGCATCGCGATCCAGACCAAGTCGGCCCTGATCCTGCGTGACCTCGATGTGCTCCGGCGCATCAACGAACAGACCAAGGCCGTGGTGGAGATGACCCTGACCACGCACGACGAAGCGCTCTGCCGGATCCTGGAACCACATGTATCAACCACACGCGAGCGCGTCGCCGTCTTGGAAGCGATGCGCGATGCCGGCATCCCGACCGTTGTCTGGCTTTCGCCGATCCTGCCGTTCATCAATGACAGCGAGGAAAACCTGCGCGGCCTGCTCGATAGCTGCATCCAGGCCGGGGTGCGCGCCATCCTCTCGTTCGGCTTTGGCCTGACGCTGCGGGAAGGCAACCGGGAATATTTCTACCGCAAGCTGG
>JAAZFW010000464.1 GCA_012511525.1 Clostridiaceae bacterium | reverse complement strand
TTTTGCAGCATCAGAGCCCCGGTGGAGGAAAGGATCCGCTTCTCGTCGAAGGCAGATCCCTTCAGTTCCCGCGGCGATGAGCCGGTTGCCAGGATCATTTTGCGACCTTTGACAATCTGCCCGTCTTTCAGGGTGACCGCGCCGGGTTTTATGGACACGGCTTCTCCAGCAATGAGGGCTACCTTGTTTTTCTCCAGCAAGTATTGGACACCTCGCGAGAGCTTATCCGCGGCGGCTCGGGATTTGGTGTATACCTTGCGGTAGTCAAGGCCGGCCGGATCCGCGCTGATACCCATCTCGGCCAGGCCGGCGATGCCGCGGAACAGCTCGGCCTGGTGAATCAGGGCCTTGGACGGGATGCAGCCGATGTTCAAGCAGACGCCGCCTGGCTTATCTTTCTCGATTACGGCGGCCTTGAGGCCCAGCTGGGCGGCCCGGATCGCGGCGACATAACCGCCGGGTCCGGCGCCGATGACGACAACGTCAAAAGTCTGTTTCAAGTCCACAGGCGTCACTCCTTCAATACAGGGCGCGGATCGGCTCTTCGAGCAGCGTGCGCAGATCGGTCAGGAACGCGGCCCCGACGGCGCCGTCGATGACCCGATGGTCGCAGGACAGCGTCAGGCGCATCATTTGCTTGCCCTGGATCGAGTCGTCTGGCTGGACGACCGGCTCTTTGCGGATTTCACCGACCGCCAGGATTGCCGACCCGGGCGGGTTGATGATCGCGGTGAACTCCTCGATGCCAAACGAGCCCAGGCTGCTGATCGTAAAGGTCGCGTCAGAATATTCCTCGGGCTTCAGGGCGTTGCTGCGCGCCTTCTGGATCAGGTCCTGCAGGTCTTTTTCGATCTCGAGCAGGCCTTTGTTGGCGCAGTCGCGCACGACCGGCGTGATCAGGCCGTCCTCCTGGGCGACCGCCAGCCCGATGTCAACGCGGCCGAAGCGGATGATCGAGTCACCGGCCCAGCTGGCGATGACCGCCGGGTGTCGCTTGAGCGCTTCGGCGGCGAACTTGATCAGGTAGGCGTTGAGCGACACCTTCTGGCTGGCCTTGGCGTTCAGCTTGGCGCGCGCATCCAAGATGGTGTCCATGGCCACGCGGACCTTGAGGTAATAGTGTGGCGCGCTGTATTTGGACTCGGACAAGCGCCTGGCGATCACCTTGCGCTTGCCGGACACCGGGATGACGGTATCGCCGGAAACCGGAGCCGGTGCGGCGGCCTTTGCCGCGGGGGCTGCTGCCTGACCCGCCATCGCTTTTTCAACATCGGCCTTGACGACGCGGCCCTCGGGGCCGCTGCCTTTGATCGTCTCGAGCTCGATCCCGTTCATTTCGGCCAGCTTGCGGGCTAGGGGAGACGAGCGGACACGGCCCTTCTCTCCGGTTGCCTCCGGAGAAGGGGCGTCCGGCTGTTTCTCCGGAGCTGGCTGGGTTTTTTCCGGTTTCGGGCTCTCCGGCTTGGCCGGTTCTTCCGGTTCGGCCAGCAGGGCCTTTATGTCTTCACCGGGCTTGCCTACGATACCGATCAGGTCTCCGACCGCCGCACTGGACCCTTCTTCCAATACGATTTTGAGCAGCGTGCCGCTGGCCGGGGATTCGTAGTCCATCGTCGCCTTGTCGGTCTCGACCTCGCAGAGCAGGTCGCCGGACTCGACCGTATCGCCTTCTTTTTTAAGCCATTTCGCGATGACACCCGTCTCCATGGTCGGGGACAGGGCCAGCATCAAGAGTTTCTCAGCCATCTGCAATCCTCCTCGTCGGAACTCAGGCCAGGTACATGACCTTTTCGACAGCCGCCAAAATCTTGTCGGCCGAAGGCTGGACCGCCAGCTCCAGCTTGTGGTTGTAAGGCATCGGGACTTCGTCGGACGCGACCAGCTCCACCGGGGCATCCAGCAGATCGAAGCAGTTGTTGGACACCAGCCAGGCGACATGGGATCCGACGCTGGCAAACGGCCAGGACTCCTCGATGACCACGCAGCGGTTCGTCTTGCGCACGGACGCGTAGAGGGTCTCCTCATCCAGAGGGCGAATAGAGCGCAGGTCGATCACCTCGGCGTCGATGCCGCGTTTTTCCAATGCCTTGGCCGCCTCGAGTACGACACGCAGGGGCTTGGCGTAGGTGACCAGGGTCACATCCTTGCCCGGGCGCTTGATATCGGCCTCGCCGAAGGGAATCAGGTAGGACTCTTCCGGCACCTCGCCTTTCCAGGCGTACATCAGCTCGCCCTCCAGGAACAGCACCGGGTTGTCGTCGCGGATGGCCGTCTTGAGCAGCCCCTTGGCGTCGTACGGCGTCGCAGGGGCGACGACCTTGAGTCCGGGAATGTGCGCGAAGATGGACTGCAGCGCCTGGGAATGCTGGGCCGCCAGGTATTCGGCCGGCCCGTTGGGTCCGCGGAACACGATCGGCAAGCTGACCTGGCCGCCGG
>JAAZFW010000463.1 GCA_012511525.1 Clostridiaceae bacterium | reverse complement strand
CGCTGGGGCCAGAAGGGCAACTTCCTCGATGTTCCGACCGACTGCCCGCAGCGCGACGAACGCATGGGCTGGACCGGTGACGCCCAGATTTTCTGCGAGACGGCCAGCTTCAACATGGACACGATGGCCTTCTATACCAAGTTTGCCCACGACCTGGCTTGCGAACAGGCCAAGTTCGGCGGCAGCGTGCCGCATGTCGTGCCGACCGCCGGCTACACGGGTCACGGCTCGACCGCTTGGGGTGACGCGGCCGCGATCATCCCCTGGTCGGTCTACACGCATTTCGGCGACCCGGCTATTTTGCGCCGCCAGTTCGCCAGCATGAAGGCCTGGGTCGACTTTATTCGCCGCGAGGACGACCGCCATGGCGGCCGCCGCCTTTGGCTGAGCGGTTACCATTTTGCCGACTGGCTGGCCCTGGACGGCAAGGTCAAGGGCGGTGTGTATGGCGGTACCGATCCCCATTTTGTCGCGTCCGCCTACTACTGCTGGTCGGCGGACCGGGTGGCCCGGGCCGCGGAGGTGCTGGGCGAAAGCGCGGACGCTGCGGCGTACCGCCAGCTGGCCGACGAGATCCGGACCGCCATCCGCAGCGAATACATCTCGCCGGCCGGGCGACTGAGCGTCGACACCCAGACCGGGCATGCCGTCACCCTTTATATGGACTTGGCAGAGGAAAAGGACCGCCAGCGGCTGGCCGACACCCTGGCCGAGAAGATCCGGGCCAACGGCGGCCACCTCGACACGGGCTTTGTCGGCACACCCTACCTGTGCCAGGTCCTGTCCCGCTACGGCCACCACGACCTGGCCTGCACGCTCCTGTTCAACCGCGACTTCCCCAGCTGGCTGTACGAGGTCGAGATGGGCGCCACCACGATCTGGGAACGCTGGAATTCCGTGCTGCCGGACGGCAAGATCAGCAGCACCGGCATGAACTCGCTCAACCACTACGCCTACGGCTCCATCCTGGAATGGATTTACCGCACCCTGGTCGGAATCAACCCTGGAAAAGCCGGCTTTGCGCAGATCCGGATCGCGCCGAAACCGGATTACCGCCTGGAACATGTCCGCGGCCAGGTCAAGACCCCTTATGGGATCTGCCGCTCCGGCTGGACGCGCAGCGGGGACCTTCTGGACGTGGCGGTCACCGTGCCCTTCGGGACAACGGCCCGCCTGATCCTGCCCGATGCGGACGCCGCCGCGATCGAGCATTTAGAAGGCAGGAGCGTATCATTTTATCAGGACGGTCCGGACGCGGCCGCCGATCTGCTGCCCGGAAGCACCCGCTTCAGCTACCGCCTGACCCGGCCCTGCCGCCGCGTCTATTCGGTCCAGGACGATACAGCGCTCCTGATGTCCCTGCCCCGAACCCGGGAGACGGTCCTTCACTATTTCCCGGAGATCGAAGGCCCCATTCCTTTTAAAGAGGAAAGCTGCCGCCTGATCGAGATCATGCAGGCGCCGTTCGTGCGCGTCCCGGAGGCGACGATCGCCGCCCTGGACACCGCTTTAAGAGCCATCGGCTGAAGATATCGGTACGTTGTTGATGACGAACCCGTAGGCGGCGGGGCTGAAACGGCCGAAAATCAGGCGGCTGAAGACGCGGTCGGGCCTGACCCAGTAGGACGGCCGGTCGCCCTCACGTCTGAGCATGACGCGGAACGGCTCTGAGGCACGCAGGCCAAAGTCCGCCTTGGCCAGGCGGATCGTCAGATGGCCGCCGGCGTGGCTGAGGCGGTATTTTCCCGCCTCCCGTTCGGCCGCGCTGCCATCAAGACCATACCACAAGGCCGATTCGCAGGTGCTGACAAAGCGTTCCGAATCGGCCGTACTTTCGTCCCCGCCGATCTCGAACGTGATCGGCGCCGAGGGGACAAAGAAGGTGTATTCGCCCTGCAGACGGATCCTGGCCTGGCGCGGCGCGCGCAGCTGGACGATGGTGTCCTGCCCGTCGCAGGCGAACCGGACTGCGGTTTGTTCGTCGATCTCACCGTTTTCGTAGCTGAAGGGCTCCCAGTCGGCCTGTTCGATCCGGCAGGTTCGGATCACGTAGCGATGGCTGTCCGGGGCTTGCCCGGTAAAGAATTCCAGCGGTGCCAGGCCGGCCGCCAGATGCTGCCGGACCGCGGCAAAGTCCGTCGTGAGCGCGATGGTTAGCTGGTCGGCCCGCCAGCGGAGCTTTTCCGGGAAGAACTTGTAGGCCAGCGCTTCGGCGTGGTAGCCGATGCTGGGCTCTTGCGCACAGATCTCGGCCAGCTCGCCGGACAGCTCGATTTCCCGCCGGACGATCGCTTCCAGGCGGCTAAGCAGCACATAGGCATCGCCCCGGCCCAGGCCAAGCTCGTTTCGCAGCGTGTAGAAGACCAGCGCGTCGCGGGCGCTTTCGAACATCAGGTCCAGGGCCCTGGCGGTGTTTTGCTGGGCACGCTGTGCCGGCGTCGCGGCGTTGTTCGGGAACAGGGCTAGACCCTGCCGCCAGGTCTGGCAGAGCTTATCCAGCAGCTGGCAGGCTTCGTCGGGGGTGAATGTGTGCAGCAGGCATTCACCGAAGCGGTCGCCATTGTGGTCTTCGGCCTTCCAGGCTTTGGCCAGCGGCAAGTCGACCGGCTGCAGGAACAGCTTCCAGGCGGGCGCGTCATTAAGCGGGCCGTACCACTCGAAGGCGACACAGGACGGCACATGCTGGTAGCTTTCCGAAAACAGCGCCCAGGCGTCGGCCACGCGTTCGGCGTCCTCCGGCCAGTGGATCGCTGCCAGCTGGCGGAGAAATGCCGTCTTGTCGTCGAAAGAGTCCAGGAAAGCCAATTAGCCGGCCGCCTTGGTCATGATCGACGGGTAGCTGCCGAAATACCAGCTGTATTGGGCCCCGGTGACCCCGCTGGCGCGCATTGTCTTGAACTTGTCGAACAGGATGCCCGGCACCGGGATATAGGGGACGGAGGCGGTCTCATGCGAGCAGGCGACCTGCAGCTTGGCGTACATGGGGTTTCCGACTGCCTGGTTGACCTGTGCCGACGCCTTGAAGACCTCGCCCGGACCGACGTAGGACAGCCAGTAATCGAGTGCCAGGCGCGTTTGGCCCAGCTGCTCGTTGAGTCCGTAATCTTCGAAGTTTTGCATGTGGATGACATGGCTGTCCCGGAAACGGCACGATTCGCGCACGTCGTCTGGCTGCCAGCTCCGGTGGTCGTAGGTCCAGCTGATCAGCTCGGCGTCGGGTTTGACCGAGGCGATGCCGCGCCACAGCGCCGCTTCGCAGGCAGCCAGTGCCTGACCCAGCGTGTAGCCGTTCGCCTGGCAAAAATCGCATGCCAGAACCGGCCGTGAGGCACAGCTCGACAGGCTTTCCCCGGCCGATATGACGATCAGGCCCTTAAGGCCGGGTGCCAGGGTGAACAAGGTGCGCCCGGCTTCCTCGGCATAGGCGATCCCGAGCGGTCGGCTTGGGCAGACCAGCCCGTTGGGCTCGCCGCGGTAACGGCCCATCAGGTCGGGGTGGTTCTTGAGGGCTTCGTTCATGTAGGTTGACGCCGGTTCGTTGGCCAGCAGGTAGACCCCGATGCCGTAACGGGCGCATTTCGCGATGGTCCGGTTGAGCTTGGCGATGCTTTTTTCCCAGTTGATCCCGTATTCCGGGACGATTTTGGACGGCAGCATGAACCGGAAGGCGGTCGAGATCCAGATGCCGTTGACGCCGTCGTGCGCCAGCCGGTTCAGGTAGTTGTCGCTGTAGTAGTCGACATCGTCGGCCAGTTCCTCGCTGTCGGGCAGATGCTCGTTGAGCGGACTGAAAACGCAGTGCGCGATCCGGCTAAGCAGCCAGGGCCTGCGGGTGACGCGGCCTTCCGTCGGCAGCAAGCCGCCGCGCCGCTGCATCTCGTCTTCGACGAAAACCAGTCCGCGGCGGATACCCTCCGTGTCGCCGGCCGAGATGACGCACCGCCCGGTT
>JAAZFW010000057.1 GCA_012511525.1 Clostridiaceae bacterium | reverse complement strand
CTGGGCAGTCTGGCATTTTATCCTTTGGCCATTTATGCCAATCCGCCGTTTTTGATCGGCTTGGGCGTCCTGCTGGCCGGCGTTTTCCTGGCCGGGCTGCATCCGACCAGCCTCGCCTACGCCAATCGCATGTACCCGGAGATTGGCGGCACGATATCCAGCATCCTGTCACTGGCGATGACGTTCTCCGCCACGGCCATCCCCTGGCTGACTGGTTTTGTGGCCGATCTGGCCGGCTTCCGACTGGGCTTTGCCATCAACATCGTGCTGCTGCTGCTTCTGCCTCTGGTCGCGCTGCTGCTGCTGCGCCTGGAACGGCGCACACGGCCGTCGTGACGGCCGGCGGCTGCCAACGGCAGATGGAGGAACCGCGTCTGCGCAAGCGCAACTACGGCGCGCTCCTCACCGAGGGCAGCCTGTTCTTTACCGGCATGTCCTTTATCGATGTCAACGCGGTTATTCCGGTGTTCATTTACGCCTACACCGGCAGCGTGCGCCTGGCCGGCCTGGCCGCGACGATCAGCGCGGCCGCGTCGATCCTGGTCCAGCTCATGGTCGGCCCCCATATCCGCCGCTTGCGCAACCTGCCCGCCTACATTACCCTGGTGATGTTCTTGATCCGTCCGCTGCCTTTCGTGATGATCCCGGTGCTGCTGCTTGATCTGCCGCCGCCCCTGGCTGTAGGGGTCTTTTTCCTGGTCTACACGCTGCTTTGCGGCGGTGACGGCCTGATTCTCGTTCCCTGGGCGGAATTGTTCAGCCGGACGGTCGTTCCCGGCCGCCGCGGCCTGCTTCTTGGCAGCCAGCAACTGTTCGGCGGGATCGGCGCCCTGGCGGCCGGCACGATTGTCAAGACACTGCTGGACCATCCGCGCCTGGCGGACGGGCAGCGCTTTGCCGTCCTGTTCGGTGCGGCCGGCGCCGTCCTGACGCTGTCCGCCCTGGTGATGTCCTTCGCGCGCGACTTGCCGCATCCGCCTCAATTGGCCCAGCAGTCGCCCCGTCAATATTACCGCAGCCTGCCGCGTCTGCTGGGCCGGGACCGCTTGTTTTGCAAGGTGGTCACGATCCGCAGCCTGTCCCTGGTCAGCCTGATGCTGTCGCCCTTTATCGTCCTCTTCGGCCAGGAACGGCTGGGCTTCGCGCCGCAGCAGGTGTCGACGCTGGTCTACCTCCAGATCATCGGCAGTCTGCTGGGGGGTTGGCTCTGGGGACAGGTCAGCAACCGGCTGGGCAACCAGCAGGTGATCCTCCTCTCGCAGTCTCTGGCGCTGCTGTTGGCCGGGTCGGCGCTGCTGCTTTCACTGGGGGTGCTGCCCGGCGTACCCGTTTGGCTCTTTGCCCCGCTGACCCTGATCAACGGCGTCAACATGGCAGCCTGGCTCGGGTACATGAACTACACCATCGATATCGCTGGCGACGCATACCGGACGCATTACCTTCTGATCAGCAACCTGGTGACACTCCCGTTCACGTTCCTGACCCTGGCGTCCGGCCTGGTCATCCAGGCGGCCGGATACCGGCCGGTCTTTGCCGTTAGCCTGGCGGCGGCTGTCCTGGCGGTTGTCCTGGCCCGGCGCCTTCCGCCGCCGCAAGGCCCCGTGGAAAGCCAGGCCGCTGTCATGCTGCCGCCCAAACAGGTGTGATTGCATTTTCCGGCAATACTCTGCTAAGATGATGAAGATCACACAAGAAGTGTCGGCGGCGCGTCGCGTCCGCATAAGCTAACAAATTGAGGGAGGAAGAGCCATGGTTGCTGAAATAACCGACTATTCGGCTTTCTACGAGGCTCTGGAAGCCATGGATAAGCCGCGCTGTGTCCAGCTGGCCCGACAATTTCTGGAGTCAGGCGTGCACGATATCGCAGGGCTCTATGCGAATATTCTGGCACCGGCCCTGAACACGATGACCGATTCCGAGTCCGGGCAACCCGCCGCCATCTGGCGTGAGCACGTCCGCAGCGGCATTGTCCGCACCGTGATCGAGTGCTGTTATCCCTTCGTGCTCGCTGAACGCGATGCCAGCCAGATCGCCGCGGACAAGGGTAAGGTCGTCATCGTCTCGCCGACTGACGAGTTCCACGAGCTAGGCGCCCGGATGGGCTGCGATTTTTTCATCCTGCAGGGCTACGAGGCGATCTATGTCGGCGCCAACACGCCCAAGGCGGAGCTGCTGCAAGGGCTAACCCTGGAACGGCCGGCATACGTGGTGATCAACGCGGTCAATTTCTATAACTTGTTCAAGATCCAGAAGATTGTCGCGGAAATCAAGGAGCGGCTGCCCGGACAGCGGATCCTGGCCAGCGGTAACGCCTTCTACCACGATCCGGAGCTCTTCCGAAGAATCGGGGCGCTGGCCGTGATCCGGACCCCGGACGACATCCGCAAGCTTGAGGAGGAACGATCATGAGTGTTTCGCTGAAAATCGCCGTTCGTTTCCTCAAGTCGAGCCGAGGGCAGACCATCCTGATCGTACTGGGGATCGCCATCGGCATCTCGGTGCAGATTTTTATCGGCTCCCTGATCCAGGGTCTGCAGAAGAGCCTGGTCGAGACGACCATCGGCAACGCGTCGCAGATCACCGTCGTATCGCCGGATGACGACAAACGCTTTTCGGACCCTGAGCGTGTCATGCAGGCGATCCGCCAGGCTGAAGGCCAGATCACGGCGCTATCGCCCGCTCTCGACCAGGCCGGTTTGGCGACCGACGGTGACGAGACGGGCTCGGTCCTGATCCGCGGCCTGGATTTTGCCGCCGCCGAACCCATATATGCCCTGGCCGACCGGATCGTCCAGGGGCGTCTGCCGTCGGCAAGCGATGAGGCGGTCATCGGCAAGGTGCTGCAGGCCGAGTGGGATGTGGCGATCGGCGACACGCTCGATGTGACTGTCGCCGGCGGTAAACGCCTGACCTATACGGTGTGCGGCGTCTTCGACCTGCAGGTGCAAAGCCTGAATACGAGCTGGTTTTTGACCACGCTGGCTTCGGCTCAGGAACGGTTCGATCTGGCCGGCCAGGTCACGTCGATTGAGATGCAGGTGGAAAGCGGCGATGTCTTCCTGGCCGACACGATTGCCGCCGAGCTGCAGGCGCTGCCGGAGCTCATGGACCTGGAGGTCACCAACTGGAAGGCGCAGAACGAGCAGCTGCTGTCGGGCCTCAACGGCCAGAGCGTATCCAGCATCATGATCCAGGTGTTTGTCGTCGTATCGGTTGTCCTGGCCATCGCCAGCGTGCTGGCGATCTCCGTCATGCAGAAATCGCGCCAGATCGGCATCCTCAAGGCGATGGGCATCAAGAGCCGCCAGGCCAGCCTGGTGTTTCTCTACCAGGGCCTGATCCTGGGTGTCCTGGGCGGACTGGCCGGGGTCGCGCTTGGCCTGGGCCTGGCTTACAGCTTCACCGTCTTCGCCCGCAACCCGGACGGAACGCCGGTCGTCGCCTTGCTGATCGATCCGGCTTTCTTCGTCCTGTCCTTCCTGATCGCCGTGACGGCATCGTCGCTGGCTTCTTTGATTCCGGCCCGCAAGTCGGCCCGGCTTGACCCGATCGAGGTGATTCGCAATGGCTAAGGCGATCGAGCTGAACGGCATCAACAAGATCTACGGCACCGCCATCCGGACACAGGTCCTGTTCGACATCGACCTCGCTTTCGAGGAGCAGTCCTTCAACAGCATCATCGGGCAGTCCGGGTCGGGCAAGTCGACCCTGATGAACATCATGGGCACGTTGGACCGGCCGACATCCGGGACTGTCACGATCGGCGGGATCCAAACCGGAAGTATGAGAAAAAACAACCTGGCGGTCGTGCGCAACGAGACGATCGGGTTCATCTTCCAGTTTCATTACCTGCTGCCGGAATTCACCGCGCTGGAAAATGTCCTGATGCCCTACCTGATCAAGCACAACCGGCCGACCGCCGAGGTTCGTGAACGGGCCAATGAGCTGATGGAGCTGGTTGGCCTTGGCAAGGTCAAGAACAACCTGGCGACCCAGATGTCCGGTGGCCAGCAGCAGCGGACGGCGATCGCCCGCGCCCTGATCATGAACCCCAAGATCATCCTGGCGGATGAGCCGACCGGCAACCTCGATTCGGACACGACCGAGATCGTCTACGAGATCCTGCGTAAGGTCAACAGCCAGTTCAAGACGACCTTTGTCATCATCACACACGACCGCAAGATCGCCGAGAAGGCCGACCGGATCGTCGAGATCCGGGACGGACGCATCAGCCTCGATATCGCGCGCCCGATCATCTGAGATGACACGCCAAGCGTTCAAAGGACACCTGTTCGCCTTGGTCACGGTCGCCATCTGGAGTTCGACGTTTATCATCAGCAAGGTTATCCTCGAGGAGCTTAGCCCCCTGCAGGTCCTGCTGGCGCGCTTCCTGGTGGCCTTGGCCACGCTGAGCGCCCTTTACCCGCATTTTGCCAAGCCGGTGAGCTGGCGGGAGGAGGGCTTGTTCCTGGCGATCGGCACGGCCCTGGCCGCCTATTTCCTGTTCGAGAACCGCGCGCTCCAGCTGACCTACGCCGCCAATGTCAGCCTGATCGACGCCACCATCCCGCTCCTGACCGGCCTTTTGGCGTTCGTGCTGTTTAAAAAGCGCCTGTTCGGCGTGCGGAGCGCGGCCGGCCTTGTGCTGGCCTATCTGGGCGTGTTCCTGATCATCCGCCACAGCCAGCAGTCTTCCGGCCTGGCCTTGGGCGGTGACCTGCTGGCCCTGGGGGCCGCCGTCATGTTTGCGGTCTATTCGCTCCTGATGGAAAAGACCCGGCACGGGCTGCATCTGGTGCAGCTGACGCGCAAGGTCTTTGTCTATGCCTTTGCCGTTCTGGCCGTTTTTGCCCTGGTCAGCCACCAGCCGCTGATGGTCCGTTCGGTTTCGGCCGGCACCGTGGCGGGGATCGTCTTTTTGGGCATCGCGGCTTCTTCACTGGCCTTTATCTTGTGGAACCAGGCGATCCGGGCGATCGGGCCGGCCAGGACCAACCAGTACATCTATTTCAGCCCGCTTCTGACCACGCTCCTGTCGGCGATCCTGCTGCACGAACCGGTCTCGCTCTATACGGGCGCCGGCGCCGCCCTGATCCTGACGGGTCTGATCCTGGCTGACAGGGCTGGTCAGTCAAAGAGCGGCAGCAAATAGGCGTAGCCTTCCTTTTCCATGTCCGCGAGCGGGATGAAGCGCAGCGCAGCGCTGTTGATGCAGTAGCGCAGGCCTCCTTGGTCGGCCGGCCCGTCTGCGAAAACATGGCCGAGGTGCGAATCGCCGACCCGGCTGCGCACTTCGGTTCGCAGCATGCCGATCGAGACATCCTTGAGTTCATTCACCACCGCTG
Source organism: Clostridiaceae bacterium (assembly GCA_012511525.1). GTDB lineage: Bacteria > Bacillota > Clostridia > Saccharofermentanales > UBA5734 > JAAYBY01. Next base: position 1,285 of record JAAZFW010000057.1, on the reverse strand, counting down.
GATCGATCGGGCGGGTGAAGCTGGGCCAGCCGCTGCCGGAATCATACTTGTCACGGGAACTGAACAGCGGTTCGCCGGTCACGATATCGACATAGATGCCGTCCGCCTTGTTCTTTTCGTAAAGCCCGGTGCCCGGCATCTCCGTGCCATTCTCCTGGGTCACCTGGTATTGCTCCGCGGTCAGCATTTTGCGAATCGTCTCCTGGTCTGGTTTGCTGTATAACGAAGGGTCGACCAGGCCGGCGGAAGACGTATCGTTCGCGCCCGGCAGGGTGTCAAACGAGATGTGGCAGTAGCCGCCGGGGTTTTTCTCCAGGTAGTCCTGGTGGTACTCTTCAGCCAGGTAGTAATGGTCCAGCGGCTCGACTTCGACCACGATCGGGCTGGTGTATTTTTCCTGTTCCCGGGCGATCACGGCGTCGATCACGGCCAGGTCGGCTTCGTCCTGGTAATAGATCCCGGTCCTGTACTGGCTGCCGACATCGTTGCCCTGGCGGTTCAGGACCGTCGGGTCGATGATCAGGAAAAACTGCTCGAGCAGCATCTCCAGGGTGACCCGTTCGGGGTCGTAGCGCAGGTGGACCGTCTCGGCGTGGCCGGTGTTTTTGTACGATACATCCTGGTAGGTTGGGTTTTCCGTGTTGCCGTTGGCATAGCCGACGGTCACCTCGGCAACACCGGGGACGCGGGCCATGTAAGCTTCCACACCCCAGAAGCAACCGCCAGCCAGCCAGATATCTTTAAGGTCGGCCTGGCTATAGTCGATGGCGGTGTTTGGGTTGTAGGGCAGACCTGTGCGTGGATCCGTGGCCGTGGCCGTGGCCGTGGCCGTGGCGGTTGTGGATCCGGTGGTTGGGGCGGCGGGCTGCGCGCCCAGCCGGGTCAGGCCGAAAATGACGGCCCCGACCAGGACAACGGCCAGCAGGGTCAGCACAGTTTTTTGTTTGTTGGTCATCGATCATCAATCCTTTTATGTATCGAGCGCAAGCATAAATTAGCAACATTTTCTCACCATTATCGTACAATGGAAAAGCTGCTGGCGCTGTTGCTTAAGACACATAAATTGATGACTTTTATGCCGTCATCGGATGGTGCGAAAAAGCGACGCCCCTAAAAAAAATATATTCTTAATATGATTACATAAACAGCTATTTTTTCTCGGCTTGCAAAATCACCGGATCGCCGAAGATGACGGATAGGCTGCTGTTGTTCGTGATCAGCTCGCGGCTGATGTCGCAGCCGAACCAGTCGAACAGCCAGCGCGCGGGGCTGCCGGCGGGTTCGT
>JAAZFW010000462.1 GCA_012511525.1 Clostridiaceae bacterium | reverse complement strand
CGCAGCGGCCAGCCGGTCAGCGACGCCGCTTCGCCATCGCACGGCATGGACAAGAACGGTCCGACCGCGGTCATGCAATCGTTGGCCAAACCCGATTACACCCGGGTGTCCTGCGGCACCGTGCTCAACCAAAAATACAGTCCGGCGCTGTTTTCGGACCCCGGCAAGCGGGCCAAACTGCTGGCCCTGATCAAGGTATACTTTCAGAAAGGCGGGCAGGAGCTCCAGATCAACGCCGTTTCTCGCGAACTGCTGGCCGACGCTATGGACAATCCTGAAAAATACCGGGATCTGGTCGTGCGCGTGTCGGGCTTCAGCGCTTACTTCACCCAATTGGACCCCCGGGTCCAGATGGATATCCTGGAGCGGACCGAACATGGCTGAGCCAACCGCGCTGATCAGCAGCCTGCAGCACTTTTCGGTCGGGGACGGGCCCGGCATCCGTTCGACCGTCTTTTTCCAGGGCTGCAACCTGCGCTGCCCCTGGTGCCACAACCCGGAAACGATCTCCCTCCGGCCGGTTCTCCTGTTTGACCCGTCTCGCTGCACCGATTGCGGGCTTTGCGTGCGTGTGTGTCCCAGCGGGGCCCAGGCGCTGCGGGAAGGACATCATGTCTTCATCCGCAGCCTGTGCGCCGGCTGCGGCGCCTGTCCCGATGCCTGCCCCGCCGACGCGTTGCGCCTGAGCGGCCGGGCCATGACGGTCGCGGAGGTATTGGCTTTTATTGAGGAGGACCGCGACTTTTACGCGGCTTCCGGCGGCGGCGTCACCTTGTCGGGCGGCGAACCGCTGCTGCAGGCGCCCTTTTGCGCCAGCCTGGCAGCAGAATGCCACCGCCTGGGCCTTTCGGTCATCCTGGATACGGCCGGCCAGGTGCCCTTTGCGGCCTTTGAACAGGTTCTGCCCCATGTCGACCGATTCTATATCGATCTCAAGTGCGGCAGCGAAACGCCATACAGAGACCTTTGCGGCGGCAGCTTGAAACAGGTTCTGCAGAACATGGCGCGCCTGGTCGCGGCCGGCCATGCGGTTACCGCCCGGATACCGGTCGTTCCCGGCTACAACGACCGCGCATCCGACTGGATCCAGATGCGCGATGCCTTGCAGCAAACGGGGGTGCGCGAGGTTCACCTGCTGCCATACCACCGCCTGGGCACCAGCAAGTACACTTTCCTAGGCCAGCCATATGGGCTGTGGCCTGTCGTGCCGCCGTCGAGGGAACACATGCAGGCGCTGCGCGCCATTTTCGCGTCGGATTTCGATGTCGCGATCGAAGGATGAAAGCGGGCATAACCCGCCCTGAAAGAGAGGACGCCATCATGATCACAGCAAAAGCAGCCGTCTTAACCCAAATCCATGAACCGTTCGAGATCCGATCCTATCCCGTGCTGCCCCCGCCGCAGGGAACGGCGCGAATCCGGTTGATCGCCAGCGGCATATGCGGCACCGATCTGCACATCCAGCGCGGTAAAATACCGATCCGGCTGCCGGCGGTCATCGGGCACGAATTTGTCGGCCAGGTGGAGGCCTTTGAGGCGGGTGCTGACAGCAAACATTCTGTTCAAGTCGGCGATCGCGTGATCGTCACCATCGCCTGCCCCTGCGGTGCCTGCCTGCTTTGCCAAAGCGGCGATGATGCCAATTGCGTCAATATGGGCGTGACCAACGGCTCCGACCCGGACACACCGCCCCATTTTCACGGCGGTTTCGGGGAAGTCAGTTTTGCCCCGATCGCCAACCTGGTCAGGATACCCGACGGCCTCGATCCCCGGATGACGGATGTTTTCGCCTGCGCCGGGCCGACAACCCTGCACACGTTTCGGTTGGCCGACCGGGCTAACATTCCGGTCGGGCAGGCCTCGGTTGCTGTCGTCCAGGGGCTCGGTCCGGTCGGCCTTTTCGCGGTTATGCTCCTGACCCGGTTAGGCGTCCGCCACGTCGTAGCGGTCACGGGCCATGCGAAGCCCGAGCGCGACGCGTTGGCCATCCGGCTGGGTGCCACTGAGGTTATCGGTCTGGACCGGGTATCTTCGGACGATGTCATCTGTCATGTACGCGCGCTGAGCGATGGCCTGGGCGCGGATGTGGTGGTCGAGGCGTCCGGCCATCCACAGGCGGTGCCGCAGGGCTTGCAGCTGCTGCGCAACCGGGGCGCTTACCTCGTTCCCGGCCAGTACTCCGACAGCGGTGATGTCGCGATCGCCCCGCAGCTGATCACCTTCAAGGCGCTGCAGATCATCGGCTCGTCACAATATTCGGTTGAGGATATCCGTGCCTACCTTGAATTTTTGCAGGCTCATCCTGATCTGCATGAAACCATTCGCCTACTGGCGGCGCCGTACCGGGTTGCGGACATCAACCAGGCGTTTCAGGATGCCGGTGCGGGCAAGAACATCAAGACCATGCTCGTGGCTGACGATTGAT
>JAAZFW010000461.1 GCA_012511525.1 Clostridiaceae bacterium | reverse complement strand
GGAAAGGCCTGGCGCAGCAGCCGCAGTTGCCGTTGGGGATCTGGTAGCAGCCGTGCAGGGTGGCGCAGCTCGAACAGGGTGTCCCGCTGCCGGTGTACTCGTCAGCGGATCCAAACAAGTGCAGCACCTCGTGGGCCGTGATCCGGTCGATCGTGCCGATCCCCCAGCCGCCCCAGTTGTTGCGGTTGGCCAGGGTCACCCGGCCGCCGCCGGCGTAGCCGTGCCAGGAGTTGGCATACGGGGTGACGAAGATCACGAGGGCGTGCGCCGAATGGTTGTTGCGGCGCATGTCCTCCCGGTAATCGGCGACGCTGCTCCAGGCGGCCGGATAGGTATGTCCGTCGTAATGGAGGGCTGCCATCGCCGGGTCGCGCCAATAGTCTTCCTGACTGCTGTTACTGCCGTTGGCCACGTCGATCGCCACAGCCTGCCAGTCGATCATCCAGGTCAGGTCGGCCGCCAGCGGTGCTTCAGTGGCCAGCCAGTCCAGGCCATCGGTTATTTCGGCCTCCAGCGTGCTGCGGGCGCTCGCGGAAAACTTGGGTCCGTCCGGCCGGCTGGACGCGACAAAGACGACGCCGACCGAGATTTCATTTTCCAGTTTCCAGCAAGCCGCTTCCCGAAAAAAAGCTTCCAAGAAGTCCTTGTCCAGCTCCAGGATAACCCAGGCCCACTCGGGCTCCAGATGATATGCGATCCGGGCCAGCTCGTAGGCCAGCGTCGGGTGATTCAAGTGTTTGTCCAGTTTGGCCTGGTAGGCCGCAAAGGCTTCGCCTTCCAGGCGGGATGGGCGCTCGTTGCGATGCTTGTCGCGCGTTGTCTTGAGCAGCGTTTCCTCATCGGTCTGCAGTTTTTTCAAGACCGCGGCCTTGAAATCCCTGGGATCGCGCAGTGTAAACGGCGGCTCGCTGTCCTTCTCCTTGTCGTTCCATGGCTTGCCCCGTTCGGTGCGGTCTTGCTTGAGCTTGAGAAATGATGCCTCATGACGCGCGTTCCAGCTGCTGATCGCATCAAGAAGCGCCTTATCGCCGGCTTTCTTCCGATCGAGGGTGACACGTCCGGAAGAGACAGCCGCGAACAGGCCGGTCTGGGCAGCCGCTTCCGCCTGGTCGGTGCTCGCCAGGCCGACCAGCGCGGCAGCTTGGAGCTGGCTCGTGACCCGGACCCCCAGTTCCTTGAGGTAGCGTCGGGCCAGCCTGGCCCCTTCCGGATCAGCCCGGTTCAATAAGAAGAGGTACATGCGCCGCCTGGATCCCATTTGCTCTGCCATAATCAGATCTCCTTTCAAGTTCCCTGCCTCAGGACGCGATCCTGACCTGAACCGTCACAATCAGGTCTGCCAGATCCTGAGGCTGGATCGGCGTATCTGACCAGATCTGCAATTTGCCTTCGTCGATGTCGTCCAGGCAGGTGTTGTCGGGCAGGATGACGGTTTGCTCATAAAGGCCGCTGCCCCGGTTGACCGGCAAGCTGGCGTCCAAAGTGACTGGTTCGCCGCCCTGGCGGCAGGACACGGTCCAGGGGATGCCGGCGCCTGTCTTGACGACGCTGTACAGGCTGATTTGCCCGATCACGGCCTGGCGGCAGCATGGCCTGGTGGGTTTCGCGTGCGATCCGGGCCACGCGCACCGGCAGCGCGGCATAACTGGTGACAAACCGTTCGGTCGCCGATCCCAGAACAGCCGCGGCCCGGTCGGACGGGTCTAGGAAAAAGGCGGCAACTTCCGTTTCTGACAGATCGGGCAGCCCGGCCGGGAGCCGGTCTGCTTCGTCCCCCTTGCCTCTCAAGGCCCGCGCGGCGACAAAGCCGAAGATGTCAAAGACAAGTTCGGTACTGTTCAGATTACGGTCGACCAGCCGGGTCGGCCGCAGCAGGCGCATGTCGAAAGCGGTCAGTTCCGTCTTAAATCCCATGGCATCGGTCAGCGCCGACATGATGAGGAAGTCGTCGCCGAAATAGGTGATTTGCTTGTCTTTGCCGCTAAAATCCCGGGACGCGCGGGGCAGGCAGAATTCAGCCAGCGGCTCAGGACCGTACACCAACTGCTCGGTGGCGGTCCACCAGCCGCCGTCGTCCGGACCGTCAAACAGGCCTTCACTGATCAGGCTGGCGGTGGACGCATAGCCGGTTGCCGCCAGCTGCGCGGCGCCGATTTCGCCGCGATAGGCCATGCCGGCTGCTTCCCTGTCGAAAACCTGTGAATAGCGACGGTTGACGGCACCCCGGGCGGCCTGGACACCCAGGGGCAGCGGCTCTTGCAGGTCGTCGCCGTAATACAATATCCGGTCTGCGCCCAGCTTGCGTTTGAACGCCAGGCGGTCATCCGGCGCTGCCAGAAAGGCAACCGGCGGCGCCGACGCGAACAGGGTTTCGAGGGCAGCCGCATCTTTCCTGACCGCCCGCCGCGGGATCGTGAAGCTCATAACTGGTCTGTTCCGCCAGCTGCGGCAAGCGGTAATGTGCGTCGTCCACCCATTGGGTGTAGCGATAGACCGTATAGCGGATCTGGATCTTGTTTTGCGCCTGTATAACAGGATCCGGCAGCTCGTCTTCCGGCGGTCTGCCGCAGCTGATGACCGCTTGCTCCAGGACCATCCCGGATTGTTCGTCGAAGCGGATGTTGACCACGCGGCTGACGCGCGGGTGTGCCGCGTCGCGCTCGTAGACAAGCTGCATATGGTCTGTCTCCAGTGCCAGCGCGCAAAGGCCAGCCAGGCGGCCGGCCGGCTGGACGATCCGCACCGTCCTCCCGGCCGCCGTCACCTGGTACGGCACCGCGGCTTGCCCGGTGCCGTCGGGACCGTAGATCTCCTGCCTGACAAGCGCGAATTTCAAGGCGCGCCAGGCATCGTTCACGTCCCTTTGGCCGCATGCCAGGCCGACCGGCAACTCGGCCGGATCGCCGCAGGGCGCGCAGCCGCTGGAGTCCCGGAAATACTCCTGTTCATACCGGGCAAGCACAGCCGGCCATTCGTCTGCCGTGCCGATGTGGTGCCAGGTCCGGGTCAGGCGCGGAGCCGCCGGGGGGTCGTTTGGCGTTTCTGCCCAAGCCAGCGATTCATTTTCGGTCAGCTCAACCAGGCCGAACCCGTTGAATTCGCGCCTGCAGCCGTCGTAGCTGCCGTGACGGTAGCGGTAAGAGCGGGTCATGGTCAGGCCCGTGGTCATATCCCGGGTCGTTGTCGCGGCAACGCAAAAGACGGCGAACGGCAAACGCAAAACCCAAGGCACACCGTCCCGTTTGTCCGCAAGGTAGCTGGCGGTCGCACACTGGTAAGCTACCGTTGACTGCCGGCCGCATGGATTTGTGACGGCGGTCAGCAAATAGGGTTTGACGCCGGACAAAAGATCGAAATAGCAAAACCCGTCCTGACCTGAAGCGGTCTGGCACCGGCAGGCCAGCACATTCAGGCCGCTGCCGAACAGATCGGCAGCCTGCAGCTGGCCCAAAGCGGCGCGATCCAGAGCCAATCCGGTGGCGATGCCGTCGCGGAAGGCGTTGCCGCAGGCATTTAGGAAAACAACCAGTTCCTGGCCGCCGGCATAGACAAGATCGGCGGCACCGGTGCCGGTCAGGTCGGCCAGCAGCACCCGGTCAAAGCGGAACGCGTCCGCGGCGGCCAGGGTTGGCGCATGCGCCATCTGGACCCGGTCGCCGAAGAGGCCGTAACCGCTGTTGGGCCAATAGGAAACCGCGCGATGGCTGACCTGGACGATGTCGGTCAGACCGTCGCCGTTCATGTCGGCCAGATAAAGCCCGGCCTGGCGGTCCGACCAGATCAGCTGTGCCTCCCCATCCGGCAGCCTGGCGGTCAATGCGGCACCGAAGCCGAGCCGGCCGTGGTTGGGATAGAAAACGACTTTGCCGTCGCCGAACAGGGCGAGCTCG
>JAAZFW010000460.1 GCA_012511525.1 Clostridiaceae bacterium | reverse complement strand
CCCGCCGTAGGGCTTTTCGAGGCAGTACCAGAGCCAGTCGCCGATCACCTCGTGCCCTTTGCAGCGGATGATGTTGCTGGAGGGCGTGACTGCGCCGCTCTCCAGGGCCGCGACCGACGTCGCCGGCTTGAAGGTCGAGCCGGGCGCGTAGATTTCCATCATGGCGCGGTTCCACATCGGCTTGTTGACCTCGTCGGTCAGGTACTGCTCCACGCGTTCGGCTGCTTGCTCGTCGTACCGGCGCAAAATGAAGTCGTTGGGATCGTATGACGGGTAGCTGACCATCGCCAGCACGGCGCCGGTCCGAACATCCAGCATGACGACCGCGCCGGCGTCGGCGTCGCCCTTGTTCTTGTTGTCCGGGCTGTTGCGGATTTGCTCGATCACGCGCGCCAGCGACGTCTCGGCGACGCTCTGGAGCTCCAGGTCGACCGTCAGGCGGACGTCATAGCCGGGAAGCGCCGCACGGCCGATCGTTTCCGGGTAAAAGGCGCCCGCTTCGCCGGCGACGCTCCAGATGTTGTAGGGCCTGATGCCGTCCTGCCCGGCCAGGAAGCGCTCGGCGCTCAGCTCGACGCCGGCGTAGCCGACGATGTCGTCCGGGCCGTAGCCCAGGCTGCGCCAGGTGTCGTACTGGCGGGCGCTGATCGGGCCGACATAGCCCAGAACGTGGCTGAGCGCCGATGCGGCGTCGGTATAGGCGCGCTCATAGTCGGTGGTCGCGATGACCCCCATGTAGCGGTAGTTCTGCTCGTTGATGATCTGGACCAGATCGAAAGCGACGTGACGGGCCAGTTCCAGCGGCGTGCCGTTGATAAACGCCCAATTGTTCTCATAAAGCAAGTAGCGCAGCCCCATGATGCGCCAGGCGTCTGCCTGGCTGTAGCGCTGGCCGTCCGCCTTGGGATCCTCGATCTTGAATCGCTTGTAGAGCAAGTAGTCGTAGAACACGGCCGGATCGGTCTTGACCCAATCGTCGTCCCAGGTCGCATCGCCGGGCTTGTCCTGCAGGCTGAAAACCCCCTTGCTTTGCCAGTAGACAATCTCGTCCTCAGGCAGGACAAAGGCCGGTTGGCCGCAGTCGCCCGCCTCATCGCCCTCAGGGCAATCGGTGTGGCGCAGCTCAAGGTAGTCGGCCAGCGGGTCGTTCCAGGCGACGCCGTGTTCTTCCAGCAAGCGGGCCAAGTCGAGCAGCATCGCGTTGAGGGCGGTGTCCTCAAGGCCGGCGTAGGCGATCTGGAGCACGTGGACCGGCCGGGAGACGGCCAGCGGGATACCGGCCGCGTCGAGGATGTCACCGCGGGGGGCCGTCACGGTCAGCTGGCGCGGCACGCCGGATGTCTCGGCGACGCCTGCGGCCGCTTCCGGGTTGAACTGGAGGGCGGCTGTGCTGGTGAAGATCAGGGAACCGGCCAGCAGGATGACGATCGCCAGGATGGCGTATCGGCTGGAGAGGAAGCTTTTCAGGCGCAGCAGCAGGCTGGGCTTCTCCTCGCGGACGACGGCCTGCTCTTCTTCCTGGCGGTCGAAGACGAAATACGGTTCCTGGCTGTTCAGGCGACGCGCCATAGGCTGTCCCCCATGATTGTGCCGTCCGGTTCGTCGCCGCGGCCCGAGCGACGGTAAGGCCCGAGCAGCGCCAGCAAGAAAATAAGCGGCAGCGCGGCGGCCAGGTTGGCCAGGACCTGGCCGGGCAGCGCCTGGCGTGCGCGCTCGAGCAGTTCGCCGATCGGGTAGACGACATCGGGCAGCGGCGGGACCAGGTAGGTCAGCAAGACGAGCACAGCGGCGTAAGCGGCGGTGAAAAAGGCGACCAGCACCAGGCCGAACAGGATGTTGCGCCGGAAAAAGCGGTGCAGCAGCACTGAGGACGCGATCCCGGCGTACATCAAGAGCAGCATGCCCAGGCCGAGGGTGCGGCCAGCCAGCAGGTCGCGCATGAAGCCGGCAGCCAGGCCGATGACCAGGCCGTCGCCCGTGCCGAACATATAGCCGCACAGGACGGCCAGGACCAAGGTCAGGTCAGGGGACGCGCCCAGCAGCGCGGCCGAATCCGGCAGCGTCACCTGGAGCAGGCTGCAGACGGCGATGTAGAGCGCGTAGACCAGGATGCGGCGCCAGAAGGCCGCGCGCGGCGTCATGG
>JAAZFW010000459.1 GCA_012511525.1 Clostridiaceae bacterium | reverse complement strand
TCGGCTCGCTGTTCGAAGGCGGCTACGAAGCGCTGCTGGACGAAGCGGCGGTGCAGGATCTGGCGCAAGAACTGGATGCGTTTTCTGTAAGCGGCAGGGGTATCCTGATCGTCTCCGGCTATGCCGCGCTGGTGCCCGCCCTCGTTGACCGCTACGATTTACGGTTGTACCTGGATATGACCCAGAAACCCACGATCCTCAACATGCGCAGCGGACCCTGGACCAACGTCGGCCGGCGCGAACGCCAGGCGCTGAACCTGATTTTACGCCGTTGCTACTACATCGACTTCGAGGTGATGACCGAGCTGCGCAAGGCCCTGATCGACGGCGGCAAGATCGACTATTACCTCGCGGCCGACCGGCCGGACCAGATCCAGGCGATGACGCTGGATACGCTTAAAACATTATTCGCGATCATGGTCACCTACCCGCTGCGCTGCAAACCGGTTTACCTGGAAGGCGTCTGGGGCGGCTTCTATCTGAAACGGCTGCGTCAGCTGCCAGCCGAGATGAAGAATTGTGCCTGGATTTTCGACCTGATCCCTATGGAAGTGTCTGTTGTGGCCGATCTGGGAACGCTGTGCGTCGAATTCCCCTTCTACAGTTTCATCCAGACTGTCGGCGTTGACCTGATGGGCCCAAAATGCGTCGATGCTTTCGGCGGCTATTTTCCGATCCGGTTCAATTACGATGACACCTTCCACAGCTCGGGCAACATGTCGATCCAGGTCCATCCGCCGGAGGATTACACCGCCGAGCACTACAACGAGCTGGGCCGCCAGGACGAAAGCTATTATGTCGTTGTCACCGGCCAGGACGCCAAGACGTATGTCGGTTTTAAGAACGACGCGGATGTCGAAGACTTCATCGCCAAAACCAGGCGGGCGGAACAGACCGGAGAAGGCTTCGACCACGACCAGTTCGTCGCCTCCCACCCGTCCAGACCCGGCCGCCAGTTCATGCTTCCGGCCGGCACGATCCATTCCTCCGGCCGCAACCAGGTCGTGCTGGAGATCGGCAGCCTGACCGTCGGATCCTATACATACAAGATGTACGACTACATGCGCAAGGACCTGGAAGGCAAGCTGCGCCCCATCCACACCTACCATGGCGACAAGGTTCTGCGGCGCGACTTCCGCGAAGACTGGGTGCGTGAGCACCTGATTCAGGAGCCGCGCCTGCTCCGCTCCGGCGACGGCTGGAAGGAGATCACGGTCGGCGAGCATGATCTGCTCTACTTCTCGCTGCGCAACCTCGTGTTCGACACGCGCATCGAGGACGACACCTGCGACCGCTTCCACGTCTTGTCATTGGTGGACGGCGAACAGGTCATGGTCCGCTCGCTGAACAACCCGGACCGCTTCTTTATCCAGAACTACCTGGACATCGTCGTCGTTCCGGCGTCTTTCGGGCCCTATGAGATCGTCAATACGAACCCGGGTGTCAAGACGGTGGTCGTCCACAAGACGCTGCTCAAGGACGGCTTCGAAAACAGCTGAGGACATAGGTATGACGAAGGAAAATGGAACCGCTCCAGTCTGTATCCTGGCCGTGGACGCGGGCGGCACAGCCCTCAAGACCGCCCTGGTTCGGACAGACGGTTCGCTGTTGCCGGCCAGCAGGCTCAAGGTGCCGGTCCCCTCGGACGGCAGCGCGGCCGAAATCCAGGCAGCCTACCAGGCTATGACCCAGAAGCAGGTAGCTCTGGCCGATCGGCTCGGCCTCAGTCTGGCCGGCATCGGCGTCGCCATCTGCGGGCCTTTTGATTTCACGCTCGGCCTTAGCCGCATGACCCACAAGTATCCCGGAATCCATGGCATCCCGATGCGGCCCTGGTTCGAGGCGATCGCCGGCCCGCTGCCGGTCCATTTCATCCATGATTCGACGGCTTTTATGCTGGGGGAAACCTGGCACGGTCCGCATGCCGGGCATGCGCGTATCTGCGGGGTCATGCTGGGCACCGGCTTCGGCTTCGGCGCGATGCTGGACGGGCAGGTGCTGCTCAACGACAAGCAGGGCCCGGGGATCATCGTCTACAACCGGCCCTATCGCGACGGCATCGTCGAGGATTATGTCTCGCGCCGCGGCATCCTCGCGACCTATCGCCGCCAGCTGGAACAAGCCGGCCTGCCGCATCCGGACGAACCGTTTGACGTCAAGCAGATCGGCGACCTGGCCGATGCGGGCGACGTGGTCGCGATCGAGACTTTTCGCGAAACCGGACGCCACCTGGCTGCGATCCTGCGTCCGATCCTGATGGAATACCGCTTCACGGCCCTGGTCGTCGGCGGCCAGATCGCCCGCTCTTGCAGCATCATCCTGCCGCCGGCGCAAAAAGACCTGGCTGATTTAGATTTTCTCACATGCATTGAGCAGGCTGGCCTGATCGACGACGCGCCTATCCTGGGCGTCGCGCGTGCCTGCTGGCAGCTCTGGAAACCCTGACCCATGGACGTTCGGATTCAAAAACGAAACGGCACGCTGAAGGTGGTCGCGGACGGCCAGGCGATCGACCCGCTGTCTTTCAAGTCCTTCCGGCCGACCGAACGCAATGTCTCCGATTTCAGCTGGGCCGGCGTCCGGCTGCTGTGCATCTTCCCGAGTGACATCAACAGCTACCTCGGCGTGCCCTATTCGCTGTTCGGGCCGTCCTGGATCGGCGACAACCAAATTGACTTCGCGCCGATCGACCGCCAGATCGACCTCTTTATGCGCGCCGCACCGGATGGCCTGTTCGCCCTCATGATCCAGGTCGACACCCGGGACTGGTGGCTCAAACAGCATCCCGACTGCGCCAATTCCTTTTTCTGCCTGTCCCAGGCCGCCGCGTACGAGCCCTGGCGCCGCGACGCGGCCGCATACCTGCAGGCGGTGCTGCGCCACACCGAGGAACATTACGGCGGCCGTTTCTACGGCTATTTCCTGATGGGCGGACAGACGACCGAGTGGTTCAGCGGCAGTGACTACGCGGCCTCGCATCCGGTCAAGGAGGCGGCCTGGCGCCGCTACACCGGCGATCCCCAGGCGGTTATCCCCGACGAAGCCACACGCGATGCAACCCACCACGGGGTTTTCCGCGACCCGGTAAAAGATGCTAAGGCCCTTCGCTACTGGCGCTTCCACCACGAACTGGTCGCCGACACACTGCTCTGGTTCGCCGCCAAAGCCCAGGAGGTGCTCGCGCACAAAAAGCCGCTGGGCGTTTATTTCGGCTACCTGCTCGAGCTGTCCGGCGAGCGGCTGCTCAACGTCGGCCATCTCGAATACGAAAAAGTCTTTTTCTCGCCCGACATCGACATGATCGCCAGCCCCTCGGCCTACGGCCACCGCAAGCATACCGACGCCAGCGCCTACATGGTGACGCTCGATTCCCTTTCGCTGCACGACAAGCTCTACTACCTGGAGTTTGACCACATCACCCACCTGTCGCCCACCCATGTCGGCACCATGATGATCCCCGGCGGGCACGCCAAGTTCCAAAGCGAGCAGGAGACGATCGACGTCATGCGGCGCGACTTCATGCTGTGCCTGACCAAAGGCGCGGCGCTCTGGTGGTTCGATATGTTCGAGGGCTGGTTCTATTCCCAAGGCATGATGGACGAAATCGCTGCCATGGTGGCAATCGCCAGAAACGTCGCCGCCTGCCCCCTGCGCTCGGTCAGCGAAGTCGCTGTCTTTTCCGGCGGCGAATCGATCTACTATCTCGACAAGCGGGCCGACATCCATTCGGACTTGCTCGACCGGCAGCGCGACGGCTTGGCCCGCATGGGCGCCCCCTACGACTGGTACACGATGGGCGACCTGGACCATCCGGACCTGCCGCACAGCCAGTACAAGCTGTACATTTTCCTCGACGCTTTCTGTCTCAGCGAAAGCGAAAAGGCGGCCATCGAGCGCCATGTCCGCCAGGCCGGCAAGGCTGTATTGTGGGCATACGCGCCCGATTACGTCCAGGCGGACGGCTTTTCGCTCGCAGCCATGGCCGAAACGGTCGGCATGGGCCTAGAAAAGCTGGAAGAATCAGAACAGACCATCGCCACGCCCTGGGGCGACTACGGCTTTCGCAAAAAGATCCAGCCGCTGTTTGCCGTCGCGGACGGTCAGGCGACCGCACTGGGCACCTATGCGGCAAGCGGGCGGCCCGGGCTGGCCTTTAAAAAGCAAGGCCAAGGGCTCAGCATCTACAGCGGCATGGGGCCGCTGCCGGGTCCGGTGCTGCGCGAATTGGCCCGATTGGCCGGGGTGCATCTTTATAACGAGGGCAGCGACCCCGTCTTTGCCACCAGCGGCCTGATCGGGGTCTATGCGGACCGCGACGGCGACCTGTCCCTGCGCCTGCCCGCGGGGTCGCCTGAGACCTGGTGCGACCTGTTCAGCGGCGCTTGCGTCCAGGCCAAGAACGGATTCTTGTCCATGACGTTACGCCGGGGCGAGGCCCGCCTGTACAGCTGCCCGGGACGATCTGTGTCGCCATGTCCGAAAACCCATTAAAGGTAGCCGACAGGAATGGCACGGACATCCTTTTTCAGAAACATCACATCCGGATACAGGTTAATCACGGCACCATCGCCTCGCCGCATATCTGCAGCTTCGCT
>JAAZFW010000458.1 GCA_012511525.1 Clostridiaceae bacterium | reverse complement strand
TGCATGGCGCGCTTTGGCCGGGTATCCTTGTTGGGCTGCTCGCGCAACCCGGACCAGGCATTGGATTTCTACCATCTCGTTCATTTCCCCGGGGTCAGCCTGATCGGGGCCAACAATTTCGCCCGGCCGCAATTTGAATCCAGTCCGGGCAACTGGACCGCCAAGGACGACTGCGACGCTATTTTGCGCTTGATGGGCAGCGGACGGCTGTCCGCCAGGCGCCTGATCGCCGAAATCCATTCGCCGGAAGCGGCGCCTGACGTCTACCACCGGCTTGCCTATGATGATGCCAATTTCCCGATCGGCGTCCTGTTCGACTGGTCTGTGCTGACCTGAACACATCGCATCGGCAACAAGAAAGGAAACGAAAAATGAAAGCAATTCTGATTGGTACCCAAAAACAATTAACCTGGACGGATGTCCCTGATCCGGTCATGCAAGACGACGAGGTTCTGATCGAGATCCACGCGGCCGCCCTGAACCGGGCGGACCTCATGCAGCGGGCCGGTCAGTACCCGCCTCCGCCCGGATGTCCGGAATGGATGGGGCTGGAAGTATCGGGGATCATCCGGGCGGTCGGCCCGATCGCCGCGCAAAAGAGCACCTGGAAGACCGGTGACGCGGTTTGCGCCCTGCTGGGCGGCGGCGGATACGCCGAAGCGGTGGCGGTGCGCTACGACATGCTGATGCCGATTCCGGACGGGATTTCCCTGATCGAGGCGGCGGCCCTGCCGGAAGCGTTTGCCACGGCTTATTTGAACCTGTTTATCGAGGGCCAGGCGAATCCGGGTGAAACCCTCCTGATGCATGCCGGCGCCAGCGGCCTGGCCAGCGTGGTCATCCCGATGGCTAAAAGCTTCGGGCTGCGCGTGATCACCAGCGTCCTGTCCGCCGAAAAAGCGCGCTCGATCGCACACCTCCATGCGGATGTCATCATCGACAGCTCCTGCCGGCAGGCGGCCGACGTGCTGCGCGAGCAATCCGAGCTTGGGTTTCCCGTCGACCTGGCCATCGATTGCCTGGGCAGCGCTTCGATGGGCGAATGTCTGCCCCACCTGGCGCGCGGCGCGCGCTGGATCATGATCGCGACGCTGGCCGGCGACCTGACCGAGATCAACCTGAGGACGATCTACACCCGCGGCATCCGCCTGATCGGCAGCACGCTGCGCAGCCGTCCGCCTGAAGTCAAGGCCCAGATCCTGGCCGGCCTCGTTGAAAAGGTTTGGCCGAAAGTTGCTGCCGGCGACGTTCGTCCGACCATATACCGCACGCTCCCGATTCAGCAGGCCGAAGAAGCCCATGCCATCTTGGAGCGAGGTGAAAATGTCGGCAAGGTCATCCTGACTGTGCGCTGAAGAACCGGGATAACGTCAGGTGCCGCCCGCCCCCAGCCCGCGCTGGAGGAAATCGAACAGCATGTCCAGCCGCTCTTCGATCTGCTCCGGTGTCGGGTCTTCCTCCCTGCCGATCAGGATCTCGTCGTAGTGCATCATGGTGAATCCGATCAGGCGGACAACAAACGATGGCGAGTAGCGGTCCGCCAGATTGAGATTGGCGATGCCGGTCGCGATGATTTGCTGGAAGGCGGACTGCAGATCCGGCAAAAACCGCTCGGCGAACATCTCTTTGACCGGGCCGGTCTCCCTGGCGAAGCGCAGGCCGAAACGGTACAGCTCAGGGTTGTCATGCATGAACCGTGTCCCGGCCCGGGCCTGTTCCTTGAGCAGAGCGAAGATGTTGGTCTCCCCGGCATCGAGCAGTTTCTGCATCTGGGCAAAATAGGTTTTCTTGATCTGGACCAGGTCGTCCACGATCGCCATGTACAGGGCCATCTTATCGGCAAAATAATGGTAGAGGGTGCCCTTTGACGTATCGGACATCTTGATGATGCGGTTGATCGAGGCCGCGTCGTAGCTGTTTTCGGCAAATTCCCGGATGGCCGCTTCGAGGATGGCTTCCCGCTTGGTCACGCCTTATTCCTCGTCTTCGTGTTGATCGGCCAGTTTTTTCTGCTTGCGCTTTTGCAATATCAGGTTCCACACCTTAAGCTTCAAGACCCCGATGGCTGCAACCGCAGCGACGATTAAGACCCACCAATACCATTCCATCTTTCTTACCTCCAGAATATTTTTTTATTGGGCCTGCAGCCCTTTTTGGATCCTGGGCGCGAGAATCGCAAAGACAACCGCGCACAAAAGAGCGATCACGCCGACGAAAAGCAAAAGCTGCGCCCAGTTGCCGTCCTGGGACAAGATCATCTCATTGGCCCGGTACGCCCAGTAAAACGGCGACCAATAGAGGAAAGGATGCCATTTCTCAGCCAGCAGCTCGTAGCCGACGATCGATCCAGCCAGCGGCAGGAACATCAGCTTGACGGACCCGGCCGCCTCCATGACATCGTCGCCGTTGATGCCCTGGATGAAGCCGATCATGATGCTGAGGAGGGTGATGGCCAGGATAACCGGCAGCATCTGGAGCAGGTTGACCTGTCCGAACCCGGTTACCATGAGGCCGATCAGGGACATCAGGATGGCGAACACGGCGCCGGTCAGGCTCTTGCCCAGGATGAACACCAGCCGCGAGACCGGTGTCACGTGGATGGCGCTGATCGTCTTGTCGGTCTTTTCCTCGATGATGTTGAGGGCGATCAGCATACCGGCCAGGACGGAGATGAACAGCAGCAGGGCGTTGACCATGATCTGCTTGAGCGGGGGGATCGTCCGGCCAAAACTTTCCAGCTCGGTCTGATCCGAGCCGGTCGGGGCGCCGGCATCGTACAGGACCGCAATCAGCTTGACCAGCTCGACCGATTCCTCCGGCTCGTTGCCCTGGGCCAGGACGAGCAAGCCGGAGCCGTCGCGCACCACACCCAGCAGGCTGTCACGCTGCATGACACGGTCTGCGACCGCCTGACGGTCCGCGAGCAACGTCAGGTGGGCAAAACGGTCAAAATAGGCCGCCCGCTCCGGGTCCTCGCCTGCGACCATCGCCACGTTGACGGTCGTATCGTTGATGCCGGGCGTGATCAGGTTGATGCCAAAGGCAAAAACCAGGGGGAACAGCAAAACTAACAGCGTGATAAAATCGCGGGTGCCAACCTTCATGTCGCGGGCGAAAATCGCCCAGAGCCGCTTGAACACGGCAGTCACCTCCTTTGTAAAAACGTTCATGACACACTCAGGGTGCGCCGGTAGCGGTGGTCGGCCAGGACGAACAAGGCGCAGCCGGCCGCGAGCAGTCCGGCGGATACCAGCAGGACGACACCGGTCTTCCCGTTCTCAACCAGGATCTCGCGGAAAGACCAGATGACCAGATCCGAGGGAATGAACCGGATCCACCAGGGGCTCCAGCCCGGCAAATAGTAGGCGATAACGGGCAGCATCAGCAGGATCAGGACCACAAACACCGTGCCGAACGCCTTGGTGATGTCTGCGTAGAAGCTGGCGATCAGAAGGCCGAGCACCGAGGCAAAGAACCCGCTGACCAGTAGGAGCAGCAGGACCAGGCCGTAGTTGATCTGGAATCCAAACACAGGCACGGTCACGATCAGGCCGGAC
>JAAZFW010000457.1 GCA_012511525.1 Clostridiaceae bacterium | reverse complement strand
CTGGTTCTGACCCATATCCGGGCGGACGGCGTTTCTGAAGAAATACCCTGCCAGGTCACAGACGGTGTCTTGACCGCTAAGATCAGCAGCAACAGCCTGTTCATCATCAAGGGGGTGACAGCGGGGGTTGTCGCGATCCGCGGCATCCTGGTTAGGCGGAAATTCTTCGGTTTCTCGTTCAATCGCGACACGGTTTTCCATTCATTCCAGCTCGGTTCCACGTTCAAAATATACTGGCCTGCCGCGATGACACCGGCCGATCCCGCCGAAGTCGACCGGATCGCCCAGCGGCTCGATGCCGTCTACGCATCGTACGGCATCGACATGACAGAGGGCTTCGAACGAGGCATCAACGCGCTGGCTGTCAAGAAAAGCGGCGGCTGGGATGCGGGGAACTACAAGCAATCCCTGCTCGAAACGATCTGCCAGGATCCTGAATACCAGGCCTGCATGGCCATATTGGAAGATCCGTCATGGGTCCGCGAGCACTTCCTGCCGGCCAAAGTGGCGGTGATCGCCGATTGCCTGGAGCTGGCGGAGGAATACCTGTTTGAAGCAAACCGCGGCTTTCGCCGCCCCACCCACGTGATCGACGTGCTGGTGGCCGGTGACGGCGGCATCGACTGGCCAGAGCAGCACGGGAAAGACTCCTTTGGCGCGGCTGTCAACGAAGTCGGACTCAACCCTTATCTGCACGTGAACGCGAGTAAGCTGATCATCGATGCGCTGGGGACATCCGGGCAGCAGCTGGCCGTCATATCGGATGACAACATGCTGCTGACGGCGGTCCATGAGCTGTTTCACATCGTCCAGAGCGGCTATGTCACGATCGACTATAAGGACCGCCGCTGGTTTTCAGAAGCCACGGCCGTCATGCTGGAACGGGAAGCATACGACTACTTCAAAGCGACAGAATGGATCCGGACAGGGGAACGGGAGATCTCGTTCACACCCCGGGACAGATACGGCATGTGCTACCTGTCCAGCTACGCCAAGCCGTCCCACTGGGTGTCCGGCGAAAGCTCCTTCGACGACTATGACATGCACTACGGCTACGCCGCGGCCTATTTTCTCGAATATCTGCGCGACAACGCCTACCGCGGATACAGCAGCCGCTTCCTGCCCGACCTGATGATGCGTTACAGCTATGCCGCCGATACGTCCGGCTACAGCTCGCTGATCAGCGTGCTCGGCGGTGCGCCGGCCAACCTGTCCCAAGCCTATCGGGACTTTTTGGCAAAACCGCGCCCGGAGATCACGCGCCTGATGTTTCTGCGCACGGTGAAAGGCACCGGTGACTATGCGTCGCTCTTTTGCAGCCGGACGGTCCCGCTCAGCCGCGAGGTGCCGCTTCACGACATCGAGCCCCGCTACCTGCCGCTCAGCCTGACGCCGTGCCTTTTAAACATCGCGCTGCCGGCTGAGCGCAGCGCGCGGCTGCTGGTCCGGCTCGGTTCGGACGATATGCAGCAAAGTGACTGGTTCAAACTGGCCGCTTCGTTCGACGCGGACGGAACTGGATGGAAGATGGCTGACCGCCAGGGCTATTCGGTCCTGGGCGAGATCAGCCAGTCGGTCCAGGTCGTGCTGTTCGAGACCTGTTCCAACGTCACGCTGCCCTCGGGCGGCCTCAACGCCCTGGGCGGGCGCTACACCGTATTGCTGCTTGTTCAACCGGAGGAGCCTGCCGTCTCGTTCGAGAATGGCAAGATCATCCTGGATGTTCCGGGCAAAAGCGCGCTGGCGAAAGCAGGGCACGTGCACCAGGTGCAATATACGGTCGTCGAACCCGACGGCACGGCTCACGAGTATCGTTTGCCGGCCGACAAGACGAAACAGGTCATTGACGAAAAAGATGTCAATCTCGACACGGCTGAGCCAGGAGCGGTATTCAAGTTCTTCTATACCGAGCTGGTTCGCCAGAACTCAGGGAAAGAGACGTTTCTGTCAGGTCCGGACGGCGTTGTCGCCGAATACCAGATCAACAAGCCGACCGGCGTCTTTGCCGGGCCGGCGCATTGGCAGACGCTCAAGTATCAAGGCGACAAAGCCGTCTTGTCTGTCGACCTGATCGACCCGTTCTATGTCTATGTCACAGCCCTCGATGACGACCGGCTGCGTATAGCGGCCGGCAGAAGTGAAGCGGATGCCGAATCGCGCGCCCAAGTTTGCGTCTACGACGACGAATACGGTCTGTACAAATTCTTCGGCTGGGTTGTCGATCGCTATGCCTGCTATGAATTCACGTTCAGTCAGAACGCTGCTGGCGAAAACATGGTGGAGGGAACGATCGTGTTTTACGCCGAAGAAGAGCACGTCAACAGCATTTTCACACCGCTGGAGTCGTTTAAAATATACGCGACCGAGCTGCGGGACTGATCAGGAGACCTCGAACGGCGTGTAGGCGATGCCAAAGCTCTTGGCGACGTTTTCGCACGTGCAGCGGCCGCGGTAGATGTTGATGCCTTTTTTTAGCCCCGGATCGGCCGCGGCAGCCTTCTCCAGGCCGAGATCGGCGATTTTTAGCCCGTAGGCGATTGTTGCGTTGGTCAGGGCCATCGTCGATGTCCTCGGAACCGCGCCGGGGATATTGGCGACGCCGTAGTGCAAAATGCCGTCGACCGTGTAGACCGGGTCGTCGTGGTACGTGACATGGCTGGTCTCGACACAGCCGCCCTGGTCGACGGCAACATCGACGATGACGCTGCCGGGCTTCATCTGGCGGAGGTGCTCGCGCCGGACAAGCTTGGGCGTGCTTGCCCCGGGGATCAGCACGGCGCCGATAACCAGGTCGGCATCCTTGATTTCATCTACGATCGCGTGTTCGCTCGAATAGACGGTCTTGACTTTGCCGTCGAACAGCTCATCGAGCTGGGCCAACCGGGCCAGGTTCTTGTCGAGCACCGTCACATCGGCACCCATGCCAGAGGCCACCTTGCAGGATTGGGTGCCGACGATGCCGGCGCCCAGCACGACGACCTTGGCGTGCTTGACCCCGGGAACCCCGCCGAGCAGGACGCCGCGCCCCCCGTTGGTTTTTTCCAGGTAATGGGCGCCTTCCTGGACGCACAGACGGCCGGCAACCTCGCTCATCGGGCGCAGCAGCGGCAGGCCGCCCAGGCTGGCGGTGACGGTCTCGTAGGCGACCGCACGGCAGCCGCTGGCCATCAGGGTATCGGTCAGGCGGCGGTCGGCGGCCAGGTGCAGGTAGGTGAAGAGCACCTGGTCGGGCCGGATCAACGCGTACTCGTCGGGCAGGGGCTCTTTAACCTTGACGATCATCATAGATTGCTGCCAGACATCAGCGGCGTGTTCCAGGATGGCCGCGCCGGCTTGTTCATAATCAGCATCGGAAAACGCCGAGCCTTCACCCGCACCGGCCTCGATCAGGACCTGGTGGCCGTGGGATACATACTCGATCACGTTTGCCGGCGTGAGACCCACCCGGTATTCCTGCGCTTTTTTCTCCCTGACACATCCGACAATCATGGTCAGCCCCCGTTTCTTAAGCTTGATACACTTCAGTTTATCTGAATAACCCGACTGTTGGCAACAACAAGGGAAGGGGACAAGGCAAAAGGGCAAAAGAGCGATGGCGATCCGGGATCAGGCGCTTAAAGGAACTGAATGCGCGAAAAATCGATCTTGCCTTCGTCGTCGAGCAGGCGGGCGTTCGCGTGCACATACTCGATCTTGCCGACAAACATTTCGTGCGAACCTGTCACAATCGAGTCGACGATCGTGCACTCGATGTTGACCGGACAGTCGGGCAGGATCGGGGCGGCGACCTTTTTGCCTTCCTCGAGACGCACCTTGGCTTCGGCCAGCTTGTCCCCGTCGCGTTTGCTGTGGCTGCCCAGGTAATCGAATGTCTCCTGGTAAGACCGGTCGACCAGGTTGACGACAAAGCAGCCAGACTCCTTGATCAGCGGATAGGAATAGCGTGACGGAACGATCCCGACCATGATCATGGGCGGGTCATAGCTGCAGTTGCCGCAGTAGGCGACCGCCAGGACGTTGTCTTCGCCGTTCAGACCGCGGCAGGATACCAGAACTTTCGGGGACGGCTGCAGGCATCCGCTCTTTTTGGCTTCTTTTTTCGGTTCGGCGTTGTCGTGAATGTTGTGTTCCATCGGGTCCTCCTGATGTGTTTTTTCCCTACCACTGTAGTCTTGTAATGGGCATATGTCAATAAATACGCTGGAGACGACGCTGTGTTTGCCTGCTATAATGGAACAAGGCGTCCGGATCTGCCGGGCAAGAATAAAAGCAGGGGAGAAAGCCATGGACAAAACCTGGACCGGCACATGGATCTGCGATCCGCTTTTTGCCGACCTGGAGCCGATCGATGTGTTTCGCCGGGAGCAGGCTCCGCCATTGCCCTGCAGCCACCGCGAAGACCTCAAAAATCATCACATGCTGGTTCGAAAGACGTTCACGCTAAAAGCCCCTTTCGACCGGGTCGAGATCGACATCACGGCAGATGACATGTACAAGCTGTCGGTCAACGGAGCGCCAGTCGGCCAGGGTCCGGCGCCGTCTTACCCGTTCCATTATGCCTATAGCCGCTACGATCTGACACGTTACGTCCAGTCAGGCCGCAACGTGATCGCGGTGCATGTTTACTACCAGGGTCTGGTCAACCGGGTTTGGAACAGCGGCGATTACCGCCAGGGCTTGATCGCCGATTTGCTGGTCGACGGGGAAACGGCCTTTGGCACCGATCCCAGTTGGAAAACATACCGCTGCCAGGCGTACCGGTCCGGTGGGATTGTCGGCTACGACACGCAGTTTCTCGAGAACATCGACATGCGGCAATTTCCGCAGGGATGGCGCGAGATGGCTTTTAACGATCGTGCCTGGCGTCAAGCCGCCCGGCGCCGGCTGGTCGACTACACCTTTTACCGGCAGGAAACGCCGCCGCCGGCATGTTACACGGTCGTGCCTCAAGTCGTGCGTCAGACGGGGCCTGGCTGCTACTGGATCGACTTCGGCCATGAGCTGACCGGTCAGTTTGCCATGCGGGCCAAGGGACGGGCAGGGCAGGACATCGTCATCATGCACGGCGAAGAGCTGGACGCGGCCGGACAGGTGCGATACGAGATGCGCTGCAACTGCCGGTACCGCGAAACATGGACCCTGGCCGGGAACGGCTGGGAAGAACTGCCGTTTTTTGACTACAAAGCTTTTCGCTATGTCGCGCTCGAAGGCTGCGAAAACGCCGCAGATCCCGAAAGCTTTGCCTGCGTGGTCCGCCATTATCCCCTGGACGAGAACGCGTGCCGATTTCAATCGTCCGACGACCTGCTCAACCGGGTTTGGGACATCTGCAAGCGCGGCGTCCAGTTTGGTGCGCAGGAGGTCTTCGTCGACTGCCCCAGCCGTGAAAAAGGCCAGTACCTCGGCGATATGACGATCACGGGGCTGTCGCATCTTTACGTTTCAGGAGACCTGCGTTTGTACAAGAAAGGCCTTCAGGATTTTGCCTGCTCGGCGCGCATCACGCCAGACCTGATGGCGGTGGCGCCGGGCAGCCTGATGCAGGAAGTCGCGGATTATTCGCTGCAATGGCCCCAGCAGCTGTTGACCTATTTTGTCCACAGCGGCGATAGCGCCTTCCTGCAGGACCAGATGCCGGTGGTCGAGGGACTGGAACAGGCCATGCGGCGATACGAACACGACGACGGTCTGCTCTGGGATGTCACGGACAAGTGGAACCTGGTCGACTGGCCGGCCAACCTGCGCGACAATTATGACTTTGACCTGTCACGCCCCGTCGGACCGGGCTGCCATAACGTGATCAACGCCTTTTACGGCGGTATGAAAGCCTCGGTCAACGGCATCCGGAACGCGCTCGGGTTGCCGGTTCGCAGCACCGCAGCATTCAAGGACGCTTTCGTCCGCGCTTTTTACGATCCGCAGCGACGATTGTTTGTCGATGCAAAAGGATCCCGTCATGCTTCGCTTCACGCCAATATTTTGCCGCTGCTCTTTGGCCTTGCACCGCGGGAGGCTGTACCGGTCATTGTGGGGTTGATCCAATCACGCGGGATGCGCTGCGGCGTATACATGGCCTATTTTCTGCTCAAGGCCTTGGCTGCAGCCAAGGCTTACGACGTGCTGTGCGAGCAGCTGGTTTCGACCAGTGAGCATTCCTGGGCGAACATGCTCCGCGAGGGCGCCACAACGTGTTTTGAAGCGTGGGGCAAGGATCAGAAATGGAACACCAGCTTGTGCCATCCCTGGGCCAGCGCGCCGATTCCGGTCTTGATCGAAGATTTGGTCGGCCTGACACCGGCCGAACCCGGCTGGAAGAAAATCCGTTTTGACCCGCATCTGCCAGCCGGCCTGAAGCAACTGGAACTGACCATAAAGACCCCGGCCGGTCCGGTTTGCGTCCGCGTGCAAGATGGCAGGGCGACGCTTCGCGGACCTGCCGGCGTTCCTGTTCTTGGCGGGTGAAAGCATGGCTTGACCGCTTCATGACGTTTGCCCAGGCTTTTCATCTTTTTGAGGTCAGCGCAGCGCATGGCATCGCGCACGATCAGATGGATCAGACACCATACCTATCGCCCGGGGGGATCACCATGAAAACGCAAATACCGACCGACGCGACGTCCCACAAGACCGGATGGCAAGCGCTGCAGGAGATGAAAACCATCGGCGAGCTGCTTGATGCCCTGCCAGCCGCCTGGCTGGTCCATGCCGGAACCATTCTGCTGCTTTACTGGACGCTTACACCTGTGTTCATCCTGGTGCGCGGCGCCCTGCTGACCAGCTCTGACGAGCAGCTCGTGCGCT
>JAAZFW010000456.1 GCA_012511525.1 Clostridiaceae bacterium | reverse complement strand
CGGGTCCGGTCGGCGATCTGGCTGGCCGCGACGGCCAGGTAATCGGACGCACCAAACCGGCAGGACCGTAGTTCGTCATAGGCACGCCGCGTGGACGCGAGAAGCTGATGCGGTTCGGGGTGCTTGGCGAGCTTGGCAGCCAGGACCAGGGCGGTCTGGCCGCGCAAGGCCGAGAAAAGCCCCGTGCCGGCCTTGACCAGCTGCAGGCCGTCTTTAATTTTTTCGCAGTCGACGATCCGGTTGTCCGCGGCATAGAGCAGCGCGGCCAGGCGCTTGAAGATGTCGCTATGCCAGAAAAAACAGCCTTTAAGGCGCTGGCCGTTCGCGGCAAACAAGTCGATTCGTGCCTGGTCAGGCCTGTTCACGCCGTTCCCTCCTGTCGACCCGCTGCCTGGACCAGCGGACGGATCGCTTCTTTGCGTGTGAAGTCCGTGGCCCGCTCATACAAGTTCAGCATGCCGGTTTCGTCCGGGTCCAGCTTGGTGCCCCGCCGCCGTTTTCTTTTGAGCTTGTACTTTAACAGGTTCATCAGGATCTTATCCCCCAGCGGGAGTCTGGCATAGTCGAAGCCGCCCCGAAAATAGAACAGCTGGATCCGGGCTTGCTGCTCTTATGTCAGATTTTTCTTTTTGACCTCTTCAAGCATCTCCGATCTTGCCGGAGACGCACCGGTGGCAAAAACCAACACGCGCTTGTTCTTGAGCTGTGCCCAGTTGCGCTTGATCAAGGACAGGCCGTCGATGCCGACCGCGTGCAGGCGGCCGCCGAAAACGACGCAGTCATAATCCTGCAGCCTGGCCGGCCCGACAGCATCGGCCGCGGCCACATCCGCGTGCAGGTCAGATGCGATCCATTGTGCGATCTGACGGGTAAAGCCCGTGACAGAGCGATAGACAACCAGTGTTTTCATGCCTCACCATCCAATTGCTGTTGTCTTTTAAGTATAACGCATTCCCCGGCAGGCGTGAACCGGTGCGGTTGACGGTCAGGCCGAGATAGCCTATGATGCAAGCAAACCGCCCCGCTGCCGCCAGGTACGTTGTCAGGAGGCCGTTCATGCATCGGAAAATCGCCCGGCTCGTCGTCTACCGCAACCTGGATCAGGATGGCATCCTTTGCCGCCTGGCCGATATCTTCAAACGCTTTTCCGCCGGCGAAGGGACGCCGGAGGAACTGGCCGGAGAAATCCTGGCCCAGATCCACCGTCTGCTCGACCTGGCCACCCAGTTCGGCTTCAACGGCAACCTGTGGCACAATTACCTGGCCTACCTGCTCGCCACCACCGAGAACCCTTTTAGTTTGACCTGCGAGAAGGTCGGCGCCCGGCCGGGCAGCGTCAACGTGCTGGTCCTGGCAGATTTCAAGATCTTCAGGGAGCTGTTCGACTACGATTTTTCCCAGATCGAGCGAGTCCTGGACATCAGCTGCTTTTCCCTGATCAGCCATTACCAGTCGATCGATAAAGAAACCAAGAAATACAACCACGGCGTCAGCGAAAAGGTTCAAAGCCTCAGCAAGGCGATCGAGCAGACCGAAAGCGAAAGCGACCTGTTCCGCGTGGTCACCAACTTCTACCGCGAGCACGGCGTCGGCATGCTGGGGCTCAACAAGGGCTTCCGCGTGAACGGGCACGGCGCCTCCCTTCGGCTGGAACCGATCACAAACATGTACGAGGTCACCCTGGACGACCTGATCGGCTGTACGAACCAGAAGCAGATGCTGGTCGCCAACACGGAGGCCTTCATCCAGGGCCGGCGCGCCAACAATCTGCTGCTCTATGGCGACAGCGGCACAGGCAAGTCGACCTGCATCAAGGCGCTGCTCAACCAGTACCACAGCCAGGGACTGCGCGTGATCGAGCTCTACAAGCACCAGATCCAGGAACTATCCCCGGTCATTTCCCTGGTCAAGAACCGAAACTACCGGTTCATCATCTTCATGGACGACTTGTCCTTCGAGGATTTCGAGACCGAATACAAGTATCTCAAGGCCGTGATCGAGGGCGGCATGGAACTGACCCCGGACAACATCCTGATCTACGCCACCTCCAACCGGCGTCACCTGATCCGGGAGACCTGGTCGGACCGGACCGGGTCCGGGGAATCGTCCGACGACATTCATGCCGCGGACACGGCCGAGGAGAAAATCTCGCTGGTCAACCGTTTCGGCGTCACCATCCGCTTCGACCGACCCTCGCTGCAGGAGTACCTGGAGATCGTGCGGGGCATCGCCCGCCGCTACCCGGAAATCACCCTGAGCGACGAAGAGCTAGCCGAAAAGGCCCGCCAGTGGGGCTTGTGGCACGGCAATGTCTCCGGACGGCGTGCCCAGCAGTTTATCAACGACCTGCTGGGACAGATCGAGCGTCCTTAACAGCGATCAGGCGTCCCTGTGCGCCACTTCCAGGTAATAATGCTCGGTTTCCGGATCCAGGACGACCTGACTGACGCCGGATGCCAGATCAAAGCCCATGTTCTGGGCGACGATTTCGATCGATTCGGTATGGATGACAGCAGCCGTCAGTTCGCTGAAGGTCAGTTGCGTGTCCAGCCGGGTCAGCAGGTCAAAGCCATAGCGCTTCGTATCCCGGCCGATATAGTTGAGGCTAGCCTCCTTGGTCAGGCGGATCTCGACCGCCGTCTCCGCGCGGGCCGGCAGCGTGACCGGGAAGCTGAGGTACAGGACCCGGTCATAGCTGAACACGTCGCTGATCATCGACTCCAGGTCACCGCCATCGT
>JAAZFW010000455.1 GCA_012511525.1 Clostridiaceae bacterium | reverse complement strand
TTTTCGACGTACAAGCTGCCTACCGGCCAGATCTGGCTGATGCGCAGCCGGTATTCCAGGTGCTTCAGTTCCTCAGCCCGGTCGAGCAAAAAGACAAAAGGGTGGTTCGGGCGTCCCCGTTTTGCCCGCCGCGACTGGATGTCACAGCAAAGAGACGCACCCGGGAACGCGCTGGCCAGCAGCTCGAGCAGCCGGCGGATTTCGCTTTCCTGGTGGTAGGCGAACAGATTTTCCGCCAAAAACAGCAGCTGGCCCGGATCTTCGTAGACGACCTGGTGCGGCCAGGCGGGGTCGAACGGCGACAGGCCGAGCTCGGTGACGCGTTCGCGGAGCGGCAGATGCTGGCGGCGGAAATGGATCACGTCCGGCATGTCGATGTCATACCAGCGCAAACGGCCGTTGTCCACCCGGTAGAACCGCGTGTCCAGTGCCGCACCCAGGTTGACGACGACCAGGTCAGGCCGGTCCTGCAGGTGACGGCGTACGATCTGGTCATAATGGACCGCGCGCGCCGCGATGCGATGCGATTCGATGCGGGACACTTTAGTCAGGTTTTTCCGGCCCGGCAGATTCAGCTTCAGACACAGCTCGATCGCCTCCGGGTCATGGAGAAAGGCGCTGTTTGTCTCCGCGGCCCGGGCCCGGACAGCCAGGGGCTGGTACAGCATTTCCTGTGTCGGCTGCGACAGCAAGTCGATCCAGTTTTGCATCTTGCCAAACCTCCCCGTCCCTGTCAGGGCAGCGTGTTGCCGGCGGCCCGGTAAAGCGCGTACCATTCGGGCCTGGTCAAGGTGACGCGGTCAGCCTGGCAAAGGTCTTTGAGATGACCGGCGTGGGTAGTTCCGACGATCGGCTGCATGCTGGCCGGGTGGCGCAGCAGCCAGGCGATGGCCATCGCGGACTCGGGCACATCGTACCGGGCTGCCAGGTCGGCGATCGCCCGGTTCAGTTCGGCATACTTGTCACTGCCGAGGAAGACGCCGGCAAAGAAGCCGTACTGCAGCGGCGACCAAGGCTGGATCGTGATGCGGTGCAGCCGGCAATAGTCCAGGATGCCGTTGTCGTGGCTGACCGAAGCGCTGTTTTGCATGTTGACGTTGAGACCGGTGTCGATCATGCCGGTGAACGCCAGGCTGAGCTGCAGCTGGTTGACGCCGATCGGCTGGGTTACCGCCTGTTTCAGCAGCTCGATCTGGCCTGGGTTCTGGTTGCTGACTCCGAAAAAGCGCACCTTGCCGGCGCTTTGCAAAATCGAAAAGGCCTCCGCTACCTCGTCCGGTTCGACCAGCGTGTCCGGGCGGTGCAAGAGCAGCACGTCGATGTAGTCCGTCTTCAGTCGCCTGAGGCTGCCGTCAACCGACGCCAGGATGTGGTCACGCGAAAAATCGAAATAGCCTTTGCAGATACCGCACTTGGTCTGGATCCGGACCTGCTCGCGCCGGTCCGCGTTCAAGCCGGCCGCACGGGCGAAGACTTCCTCAGAGCGCCCGCCGCCATATATGTCGGCGTGGTCAAAAAAGTCGATCCCCTCATCCAGAGCCGTGCGGATCAAATGTTCCGCGTCCTTGTCGTTCAGGGAGCTGATGCGCATGCAGCCCAGGGCAATCGACGATGCCTGGAACCAGCCGGGTCCGATCGTTATCTTTTTCATCTAGGTCACCTCCAGCTTCAGATCAGGGCCTGACGGACGTGCCGTCCGGCAGGCGGGCCAGCGTCCACTGCGGCAGGCGGTTGTCACAAGGGTAACGGGCCGCCTGCTTTTCGTCCAGGTCAATGCCGAGTCCGGGTGCATCGTTGGGGTAGACAAAGCCGTCCCGAACCTGGGGACAGCCCGGGAACACCTCCTGCAGCCGCTCGGAGAGCCCGCTCCATTCCTGGATGCCGAAATTGTGGCTGGCGACATCCAGGTGCACGTTGGCGGCGTGCCCGACCGGCGAGACGTCGCCGGGTCCATGCCAGGCGGTCCGGACACCGAAGGCCTCGCACAGGATCGCCAGCTTCCTGGCCGGTGTAATAACGCCGATCTGGCTGATATGCACCCGGATAAAATCGATCAGGCGCTCCTGGATCAGGGGCAGCCATTCACGCGGGTTATTGAACAGCTCGCCCATCGCGATCGGGGTGGCGCACTGGCCGCGCAGCATGCGGAACCAGTCGATCTGCTCGGGCGGCAGGACATCTTCCAGGAAGAACAAGCGGAACGGCTCGAGATCCTTGGCCAGGCGCACGGCGTCGATCGGAGACAACCGTTCGTGCGTGTCGTGCAGCAGTTCCAGCTCAGGCCCGAGGTGCGTGCGCAAAAATTCGAACAGGCGGACCACGCTGTGCGCATAGGCCGCCGGGTCGAAATAGGCGCCGGGCAGCGGCTGCTCAGGCGTGTGGAGCGTATGGCCCCGTCCGCCATAGCCGCCGATCTGGCAGCGGATCGTGCGGTAGCCCTGCTCGCGCAGCGCCATCACATGCTCCAGGACCTCCTGGCGGTCGCGCCCGTCAGCATGGCGGTAGACGGCGGCGGCTTCGCGGCATTTGCCCCCCAGGAGCTGGTAAAGCGGCAACCCGGCCAGCTTGCCCTTGATGTCCCACAGGGCCATGTCGACACCGGACACAGCGTTGCTAAGCACCGGACCGTTGCGCCAGTAGGCGCTGACCATGGCGGATTGCCAGATGTCCTCGATCCGCTGCGGATCCTTGCCGAGTAAAAACGGCTTCATGTAGTCGTCGACCGCGCTTTTCACGGCCAGGCAGCGCTGCGTGAACGTGGCGCAGCCCAGCCCGTACAGGCCCGGCTCACTGGTTTCAATCTTGACGACGACCAGCCCGATCCCCTCGGGTGCCGTTAAAATGGTGCGAACGTCTCGAATCGTTATGTTTTCCATGTTCTCCTCCTGGTTTGGTTCGATCAGAAAAAGGCTCGGGTTTCAGGCGGCCGGATATCGGTCAGGGCGCCGGTGTAGTGGCGCAGGCTGTGCGGCTGATAGGGATGGCGGGCACAGGCAGCCTCGTCGACGCGAATGCCCAGACCCGGCTTGTCCGGGATCAAGAGGCAGCCGTCTTGCAGCTGGAGCTGTTCGTCGCAGATCTCGCGGCGCCAAACGACATCGCTGACCATGATTTCCAAAAGCGAAAACTGCGGCACACAGGCCGCCAGCTGCAGTGTCGCGGCGTTTGCGACCGGTCCGCTGGGGTTATGGGGGGCAAAGGGCAGGCAAGCGGTGTCCGCCATTGCCGCGATTTTCTTGAGCTCGGTCAAGCCGCCCGCGTGGCTGATGTCCGGCTGCAGGTAGTCTGCGGCTTTGAGCTCGATCAGGCGATAGAAATCCTGGCGGGTGTAGAGCCGCTCGCCGGCGGCGATGGCGACGGGTGACTGGGCGCGGACCTCGGCCAGGGCTTCGAGGTTGTCCGGCGGCACCGGTTCTTCGAAAAAGAGCGGTTTGAAAGCGGCCAGCTCGCGGGCGATGCGGATCGCGGTCGGCACGTTGAACCGCCCGTGCCCTTCGATCAGCAGATCGACTTCGTCGCCGACGGCGTCGCGGACCGCGGCGACACAGGAGAGCGCCTGGTTCAGCTCGCGGGGTGTCAGATCCAGGTAAGCCTTGCCGAAGGGGTCCCATTTCATGGCCGTGATGCCGCGATCTGCCGTCTCCTTGGCCTTGGCGGCAAACTCACCAGACGTACGGGCGCCGGCGAACCAGCCGTTGACATAGATCCGCACCCGATCCCTGCATTTGCCGCCCAGCAGCTGGTAGACCGGGACGCCAAGCGACTGGCCGAGCAGGTCCCACAGCGCCATATCGACCGCCGAAACAGCCGACATCAGGACCGGGCCGCCGCGCCAGTAGGCGTCGCGATACAGGTCGTGGCGGTGTTTTTCAATCGTGAACGGATCCTGTCCGACGAGGGCCGCACGGACGTGCGCGACGGCTCCGGCCAGCGCCTGTTCCTTGTACTCAAGCGTCCCTTCGCCGACACCGGTCAGGCCGGCGTCAGTCTCCACGAAGACAAAAACCCAGTTGGTGCGAAAGCAGTCGACGATTTGTGTCCGGATATCCGTGATGCGCACAGCCATTCCTCCCGCCGTATCCTGCTTCCATGATAGCACAAGAAAATAGATTCTAGGCAGCAACCGTCGAAAAGGCTATACTGGCGCTGTCAGCCCCTATCATCTTGAGGAGGATTCAGCATGAAAATTGGTTTGATCGTCCATTCCCGGACCGGGCATACCTGGTCTGTCGCCGAAGCCGTTGGCCAAGCCCTGCGCAAACAGGGACACGACGTGACCCTGGAGCGGATCGTGGCTGCCGATGACGCGGCCGCGAAGCCGGAACAGGTGACCTTCACGTCCTGCCCGGATATCCGATCCTACGACGCCCTGGTCATCGGCGCGCCGGTACGCGGCTTCAACATCAACCCGGTGATCCGGGCATATCTCAGCCAGCTGCCGGCTGTCGGAACCAAACCGGCCGCCTGCTTTGTCACCATGCATTTG
>JAAZFW010000454.1 GCA_012511525.1 Clostridiaceae bacterium | reverse complement strand
TCGCGCGCGTCCGCGTAGCGGTTGTCCGGCGATTTCTGGATGCACTTGATGATGATGTTGTCCAGGCTCGCCGGGATGTCCGCCTGGATTGAGGACGGCATCCGGGGCATCTCCTGCAGGTGCTTGATCGCGATGGCCACCGATGTCTCGCCGTCGAAAGGCAGCTGGCCGGTCACCATCTCGTAGAGCATGATGCCCAGCGAATAGATGTCGGACTTCTCTCCGACCAGGCTGCCGCGCGCCTGTTCCGGCGAAAAATAATGGACCGATCCGAAGGTGACGCCCGAGGTCAGGGTGATCGTGGCGCTGTTGGCAGCCCGGGCGATGCCGAAATCGGTCACCTTGGCGGTCATGTCCGGGGTAATCAGGATGTTGTGCGGCTTGATGTCGCGGTGCACGACCCCGTTGCGGTGCGCGTGCTCCAGGGCCAGCCCGATCTGGATTGCCAGCGGGACGGCCAGCTGCCAGGGCAGCACGCCGCGCACCTCGATCAGGTCCTTGAGCGTCGATCCCTCGACATATTCCTGCACGATATAGCGCAGCTCGCCGTCCTGGCCGTAGTCGAGCACCTTGACGATGTTGGGATGGCTGAGGCTGGAGGCCGCCCGGGCCTCGGTTGCAAAACGCCTGACAAATTCAGGATCCTGCGCCAAGTCGTCGCGCAGGACCTTGTCGGCGACCAGGGCCTGTTCGGCCTGCTGGTCCTCTGCCAGGTACACCTGGGCCATGCCGCCCTGGCCGATCGTCCGGATCAGCCGGTAGCGGCCGCCGATGATCCGATCGGCTGGCACCTGATGTTTCTCTGATTTCATGGCCGGTCCTCCAAATAAAGCCCGTCAGGCAAACGCCGTCAGGACTGTGATGTTGTCTTCGCCGCCCAGGGTCAGCGCCAGGCCGACCAGGCTCTCGGCCAGCTGGCCTGGGGTTTGCGCCTGCCGCATCTGGCTGCGGATCTCATGCTCCTCGACCAATCCGTGCAGGCCGTCGCTGCAAAGAAGCAGACGGTCGCCGGATGCCAGCGCGTGCTCGCTGATGTCCGGCTGCAGGTAGTCGGGCACACCCAGGGCCCGGGTCAGGACATTGCGGTTGGGGTGCTGGCGCGATGCTTCGGCGCTGATTTCGCCGGCGTCAACCAGCTCCTGAACCAGCGTGTGGTCGACGGTCAGCTGCACCAGCTCGCCGCCGTGCAGCAGGTAAGCCCGGCAGTCGCCGATATGGCCCAGGCACACATGGCCGGGCAGGAAGATTGCCACGGTCAGCGTCGTGCCCATGCCCTGGTTCTCGTCTTCGCTGAGCGAGCTGAGATAGACCTTGACGTTGGCCTTCTCGATGATCCGGCCAAGGGTTTCGGCGATTTGCTCCAGTTTCCCGGGCTCGGTACAGGTCAGGCCGTTCAGCTGCTGACAGACATAGTCAACGGCGACGCGGCTGGCCAGTTCGCCGCGCCGGTGCCCGCCCATGCCATCGGCAATCACGAGCGCGCCCGGATGGCCGTCAGACGGCTGCAGAACGGCGTGACTGTCTTCGTTTTTTACCCGGACCAGGCCAACGTGGGTGGCCGCCCCGAATGTCAAGGAGTCCTGCATGCTTCTTTCCTTCTCCTTAGCTGGCCGCAAGCAGCCATGATGTCAGCGCCGAGCTCGCGGCGCACAGTGGCCTTAATGCCTGCCCGGGTCAGGCGGCTGAGGAATCGCTGCACATCCGGCGAGCGGCTCTGCCGGTAGATGCCGCCGCTGAATTCGTTGGCCGGGATCAGGTTGACATGGCAGAGCATGCCCCTGAGGCGTTCAGCCAGTTCATCGGCGTGCTCCGGCTGGTCATTGACCCCCTTGAACAGCGCATACTCAAAGGTGACACGGCGGCCGGTCTTCTCCGTGTGCCGCCGACAAGCCGCCAGAAGGCTGTCATACGGGTATTGCCGGGCAATGGGCATCAGCTGGCGCCGGATCGTGTCGTTAGGCGCGTGCAGGGAGACCGAAAGGGTTACCGGCAGGCCTTCATCTGTGAATTCTATCATCTTGGGCACCAGTCCGCAAGTTGAGACAGACAGGTGCCGCATGCTGATATTGAGGCCTCGCGGGTCGTTGGCGCGCCGCAGAAAACGGACAACCGCCTCAAAATTGTCCAGCGGCTCGCCGATCCCCATGATCGTCACGTGGCCGACGCGGATCGAGCCGTCGCGGGCGATCGCATGAACTTGCGCCAGCATCTCGCCGTCGGTCAGGCTGCGTCCGAAACCGGCTCCGGTCGAAGCGCAGAAGCTGCAGCCCATCCGGCAGCCGGCCTGTGACGAGATGCAGACCGACCAGCCGTACTTGTAGTGCATCAGCACGCTCTCGATGATGTTGCCGTCGGCCAGGCGGAAAATATACTTGGCCGTATCATCGAGTCCGGATGTCAGCTTTTCCGCCAGTTCCAGGCCGTCGAGGGTGAAATCCTCCGCCAGCTGCTCACGTAGCGCCAGGGGCAAGTCCGTCATCTCATCCAGGGATGCGACACCGCGGTCGGACCAGGAGGCGATCTGGCCGGCCCGATAGGGCGGCAGGCCTTTCTCCTGGATATAGCGGCTCCAGTCGCGGCGGTCAAGGTCATACAGGAATCGTTTCATGTTCGGTCAATCCTTCCGTAAACGGGCAATAAAGAAGCCGTCGGTTTCGTGACGGTGCGGCAGCATCTGCAACTGGCCCAGGCCGGATTGACGGGCCAAATCCGGGTGCGCCAGGACGGCACCGGGCAGCAGGCCGTTTAGCGGTTCCGGGCGATAACAGCCTAGGCGGCGATCCAAAAAGGCTGCGACCTGCTCTTGGTTTTCGGCCGGATTCAGCGTGCAGGTGCTGTAAACCAGGACGCCGCCCGGCTTTAGCAGCTTATCGGCCGTGTCCAGGATGGCCGCCTGCAGGGGCAGGAAGGCCTGCATCCGTTCATAGGTCATGTGCAGACGGATTTCCGGTTTGCGCCCCAAAAGGCCCAGGCCGGAACAGGGCACGTCGGCGATGACCAGATCCGCCTGTCCGGCGAGGTCGGCAAAGGCTTCTCCTCCCTGCCCGTCCCGTCCGGTCGCCGCGTCTGCCTGGCGTGTCGTCACGCTGGACAGCCCGAGGCGGTCCGCCTGGTCGCGGACCAACTGCAATCGCCCCGCATGCAGATCCGCGGCGACGATACGCGCCGCGTCGCCGGTCCGTTCGGCCAGATGGCAGGCTTTGCCGCCCGGGGCGGAGCACAGGTCGACAATCGTCCAGCCGGGCTTCGGATTCGC
This sequence comes from Clostridiaceae bacterium, assembly GCA_012511525.1. Taxonomy (GTDB): domain Bacteria; phylum Bacillota; class Clostridia; order Saccharofermentanales; family UBA5734; genus JAAYBY01. Next base: position 6,211 of record JAAZFW010000454.1, on the reverse strand, counting down.
GGCGTAACCGACCAGCATGGCCGCCTCGTCTTGGACCGAAAAACGGCCGTCTGCCCACCCGGGCAGTCGGGTAACCGAATGGCCCTGCAGCGCCAGCGACAAAGCTTCCGGGCAGTAGCGCCCCGGTTCTGCGGCCAGCTCTAGGGCCAGGTCTTCAGGATCGGCACGCAGCTGGTTGACCCGGAGCGATATGCGCGTCACGCCCTGCAGAGCGTGACGGCCAAGCGACAGCGCCTCGTCCTGGCCGAACCATTTGCGCAGGCATCCGAAAAGCCAGGACGGCAAGCTGACCGACAGCGCCAGGTCGCGGGCCGGCAGTTCCGGCTTCTCCCGGTCCAAGCGCCGCAGCACGGCGTTGACAAAACCGCCGGCGGGCCGTCCTGCGCGGCTGGCAGCCAACCGGACCGAGGTGTCGATGGCCGCCGGAGCCGGAACGGAACGTGACCAGACCAGCTGCCAGGCCCCCATGCGCAGCACGGTCAGGACCCAGGGGTCAAGCCGGTCCAGAGGCCTGCTGCTCAATCCGGCCAACAGGTAATCAATAGAAATCGTCCGGCTGATCGTCTCGTAGATCAGGGCCGCGGCGAAGCGCCGGTCGCGGGCGTCCAGCTCAGATTGATCCAGCAAGTGCCGTGCGCTCAGATTGGCGTAGGCGTCCTGGGTGTAGACAGCAAAAAGCACCCGGGCGGCAGCGAGCCGGGCACGGTCGGGTCCCCGGGATGCGCGGGCTTCAGAAGCGTCGGTCACGGCGGCCCCGGGCCAGCAGAATCAGGCGCAGCAAGCTGAGGAAGGCCATGACGGCCGAGGCGACATATGTCATCGCGGCAGCCCTGAGGACTTTCCGCGCGCCGCCAAGCTCGTCGTCGGTCAGCATGCCCTGGTCTTCGAGGACACGGATGGCCCTCCGGCTGGCATCGAATTCGACAGGCAGCGTCACCAGGTAGAAGAGCACGGCGCCGCAAAACAGGATGATCCCGATGTCCACCAGCAGTGAAAAGGACAGCATCAGGCCGAAAAAAGCCAGGTAGGGGCCGAAGGACGACCCGATTTGGGCAACCGGAACGAGGGCAGAGCGGATCTTGTTGGCCAGGTAGCCTTCGTGGTGCTGCACCGCGTGACCGGCTTCATGGGCCGCCACGCCGATGGCGGCGATCGAGGGGCTGTCGCAGGTGGCGTCGGACAGGCGCAGCACCTGGGCCTTGGGGTCGAAATGGTCGGTCAGGTGGCCGGGCGTCCGTTCGACACGCACGGCCGTCAGGCCGTACTGGCTCAGGATGCGCCGGGCCGCGCTCTGGCCGGTGTGGCCGGAACGGGCGTTGACCTGGCTGTACTTGGCAAATGTCCGCTTGACGCCGGCCTGCGCGATCAGGCTGAACACCAGCGCCGGCACGATCAACAGCAGGTACAGGCTGTCGATACCGAAGAAAAGGGGGTTGGTTCCCAGGGTCATCTGGATTGGCGTCATCGGGTTTGCCCTCCCATGGTTTGTCCGAACCGGTAGTTATGGGCACAGTCGCGGCAGTGCATGCGCTTGCCCGATTCTGTCTGAATCTCCAAAATGTCCAGCACCCCGGATCCGCAGGCCACGCTGATCGCGCGCGGCGAACAAAGGCAGATCGTCCCCGGAGCCAGGCCGGATGCGGCCGCCACGGCGTCCGCGTCCTCGTTGAGCGCGCTGCGGTGGATTTTCAGCCGTTTGCCCTGGCAGACGGTGTAGGCGCCCGGCCAGGGGTACAGGCCGCGAATCTGGTTATGGACATCCCGGGCCGGCCGTGTCCAGTCGATCTGGCCGTGCTCGCGGGTCAGCATGGGGATGGCAAAGGCCAGGGCCGGATCCTGGGGCCGCGGCGTGATGTGTCCGGCCAGATAGCTGTCGATCACTTCGGTGATCATGCGGGCGCCCAGGGCGGACAGCTGGTCGGACAACTCGCCGGCGTTCATGTCCGGCGGGATCGGCACCGCTTCCTGAGCCAGGATCGGGCCGGTATCCATGCCTTCGTCCATGAGCATGATCGTGACGCCGGTCTTTTTCTCACCCCGGACGATGCTCCACTGGATCGGGGCCGCGCCCCGGTAAGCAGGCAGCAGCGAGGCGTGGATGTTGAGGCAGCCATGCGCCGGGACAGCCAGAATGGCAGGCGGCAGGATGCGGCCGTAGGCGGCCGTGACCACAAGGTCGGGCGAAAAGGCCCTCAGGGCCATCTCGAACGTCCCGTCACGCAGCTTTTCCGGCTGCAGCACCGGGATGCCGGCCTTCACAGCCCGTTGTTTGACCGGCGGAGCGGCCAGCGCCATGTGACGGCCCTGGGGCCGGTCCGGCTGGCAGACGACCGCGACGACGTTGTCCCCGCGCGCAAGCAAAGCCTCCAGCGGCGGAACGGCAAAATCCGGCGTTCCCATGTAGACCAGGCGCGGCTTCATGTTTTGACCAAATTTCCGATGACCTTGTCGCGGAACAAAATCCCGTCGAGGTGGTCGTTTTCGTGGCTGGCACAAACAGCAAGCAGCCCTTCTGCGTCGAGGGTGAACGGCTTGCCTTCGCGATCCAACGCCTCCATGACGACATGGGCCGGGCGCTCGACATCGCCCCAGGTCCCGGGCACGGAGAGGCACCCCTCCTGGCCAACCTGGCTGCCGTCGCATGCGACGATCTTGGGGTTGATCAGGACATACGGGCCGTGGCCGTCCTGGATGTCCATCACGAACAGACGGCGCAAAATGCCGACCTGGACAGCGGCCAGGCCGATGCCGTTGTTAGCCTTCATGGTCTGGAGCATATCGTCGATCAGGAGCTGGATCCGGCCGTCGATGCGGTCGACCGGACGGCTCACCTTGCGCAGCAAGGCATTTTCTTCGGTTACAATCTGGCGCAGAGCCATGGCAATCAGTCCTTTCAATACACCGTTCGGAAGGCCCGGACGAGATCAGGGTATCATAAACAGATTTATTATAGCAGATGACGGGCGTCTGTTCTGTGAACCTTGTTACTCTTTGCCTATAGCATGCTGTAAGGATCAAAATCAATCGCCAGGGCGGCCTTGCCGCAGTCGGTCCGGTCGACGACCGGCAGCAGGAACCGGGCCAGAAGCTGCTCGTTCGGTCCCCGGATGACGATGCGGCGCCGGTAACGCGAGCGGATCCGGTAAATCGGCGCCTTGGCTGCCTCCATCACCTGGATGGGCCGGAACGCCTCGTCTTCATCCAGGCGGGCCCGGCAGGCGTCGGACAGCAGGGCGGCTATGCTGCGCGCCTCCTCTTCCTGAAGGGCAGAGACGGTCAGCACCCCGACGGAACCGAACGGCGGGTAGCGCATCAGCTTGCGGTAGGCGATCTCCTGGCGGAAAAACCCGGGATAGTCCTGCGCCGCGGCGAACCGGATCGCGTAATCGTCGATGTTGTAGGCCTGGATGATGACGCTGCCGCTGTCACGGCCGCGGCCGGCGCGCCCGGCCGCCTGGGTGATCAGCTGGAAGGCGCGCTCCGAGGAGCGGAAATCAGACATGCCGAGCATCAGGTCCGCCGCCAGGATGCCCACGACGGTGACATTGGGGAAATCATGCCCCTTGGCGATCATCTGGGTCCCGATCAGGACGTCGGCCGCACCCTGCTCAAACTGCTTCAGGATGCGCGCATGGGCGCTGCGCCCGACGGTGGTGTCCTGATCCATGCGCAGGGCGGTCCGGGGCGCGAAGAGCTTGTTGAAGGTCGCTTCGACTTGCTGGGTGCCGGCGCCGAAGCGCCCGATCTGCGTGCTCTGGCAATGGGGGCAACGCTTGGGCATCGGTGCGATTCGGCCGCAGTAGTGGCAGACCAGCTGACTGGGCGGCTGCTCTGACCCGTCGTCGCGCTCGTTCGGACCGTAGTGGATCGTCATGGAGACACTGCAGGTTTTGCAGCGGATGATCGCGCCGCAGTTGCGGCAAAGCACAAAGCTGGCGTACCCGCGCCGGTTGATGAAGATCATCGCCTGGTGCTTGGCCGCGAAGGCATCGTTCAGGGCTGCGGTCAGGCTGCGGCTGAAGATGCTCCGGTTGCCCGCGCGCATTTCCTCGCGCATGTCGACGATTTCGGTTCGGGCCATGCCGGCCGGGCCGATCCGGTCGTGCAAGGTCAACAGCGTACTCTGGCCTGACTGGCTGCGCTGGTAGCTCTCCACCGACGGTGTGGCTGAGCCCAGCACCAGCACGGCGCCATGCTCGCGGGCGCGCAGCCGGGCGATATCGCGGGCATGGTAGCGGGGATGTGTTTCAGATTTGTAGGTCGTCTCCTGCTCTTCGTCGATGATGATCAGGCCGATATCGCCCAGCGGGGCGAAAATGGCGGACCGCGCTCCGACGACGACCCGGACTTCCTGGCGCAGGATGCGCTGCCATTGCACGTAACGCTCGGACGGGGTCAGCCGGCTGTGCAGAACGGCGACGGCTGACCCGAAACGGGCGCGAATGCGCCCGATCATCTGGGGCGTCAGGCCGATCTCGGGCACAAGGATCAGAACCCCTCGGTCCAGATCGACGGCAGTCTTAGCCGATTGCAGGTAAACTTCGGTCTTGCCGCTGCCGGTCACGCCGAACAGCAGGTACTCGGTACAGCTGTCCGCGTCGCGTTCGCAGGCGGTCAGGGAGCCCGAGATGCGCCGGATGGCCTCAGCCTGGTCCGGGTTGGGCTCAAACGGTTCCTGGTGTTCGACATCGTCTTCCGTTTCCGCTTCGCGCCGCGTCTCCTGGCTGTAGAACTGGATCCACTCGCGCTTGGCCAAGGTCGCCAGCACCGAACGGCTGACATGGCAGGCGCTCATGATTTCCGAGACCGGCGCCTGGCCGGTCTCCAGCAGCAGTTCAATCACCCGCTGCTGACCCAATCGGCTGATTTCGCCGTCGGCCAGGCGGCGGGCCGCGTCGGCCGGGTCGGTCAGTTCCGCCATGCGCACCCTTTTTTCCTGGATCGCGCTGACGGCAGACGGGACCATGCAGCGCAATGCGTCGCCATAAGAACACAGATAGCGGCCGCGCATCCGAGCGGCCAGCCGGATCTGATCCGGCAGCAGGACAGGACGCTCGGCCAGCAGACGCTCGACCGGCTTGATGAAAAAATCGGAATCCGGCGTGCGCAGGCAGACGGTCACGTAAGCCTCGCTGGAGCGGTTGCCTTTGCCGAACGGCACGCTCACCCAGCTGCCGACCGAAATACGCCCCTGCAGCTCGTCCGGTATACGGTAGGTGTATTCGCGGTCAAAGGCTCGGTTCGCCTCACGGAGGACGACACGGCAATAAAGATCCATGGTCACCTCCCGGTCAGAGCAAGTCGAACAAGGTCAGCTGGCTTGACTCAGGCAAGCCGTCCAGGCAACCGCCGGCGGCCAGGCTCTCGATGACGGAAGGCCCGACGCCGGCCCGACGCGCCAGATCGTCCTGCGTTTTGAACGGGCCATCGGCGCGAGCGCGGACGATCTGCCCGGCGATGGCCGCGCTGACTTGCGGCAAGGCGTTGAGCGGCGGCAGGATCAGGCCCGGTTCGAGGATCTGGAAACGGGTCGCGTCGGACCGGTGCAGGTCGATCGGGGCAAAATCGATGCCGCGCAGCCCCATCTCCTCGACCAGCTCCAGGATGTAGTAGATGCGCAGTTCCCGGTCCGTGCCTTCGCGCAGGTCGCGGCGCAGCTTCTCGCGCGACTGCCGGATCTGGTGCAGCGGCAGGCACATGATCGAGCTGTCGAACTCGTCCGCGCGCACGGTGAAATACGCGCAGTAGTAGGCTTCCGGGTGGTTGATCTTGAACCAGGCGATCCGCAGCGACGAGATCGTGTAGGCGGCGGCGTGGGCCTTGGGGAACATGTAGCGGATCTTCTTGCAGGATTCGATATACCAGTCCGGAACCTGGTGCTGGCGCATCAGGTCTTCCTGTTCCGCGGTCAGCCCTTTCCCCTTGCGCACTTTCTCCATGATGTCGAACGACGCTTTGGGCGGCAGCCCGCTGTAGATCAGGTACGTCATGATGCTGTCGCGGCAGCCGATCACGTCCTCGATCGTGCAGGTTCCGGACCGGATCAGGTCCTGGGCGTTGCCCTTCCAGACGTCGGTGCCGTGCGACAGCCCCATCAGCTGGACAAGATCGTAAAAACGGCTCGGCCGCGTTTCGCGGATCATCTCACGGGCCATGAACGTGCCCATTTCGGGCAAGCCGAGCGTGGCGCAGTTGTCCGGCGATTTGCCTT
>JAAZFW010000056.1 GCA_012511525.1 Clostridiaceae bacterium | reverse complement strand
TTTCCTGCGGGGCCTGCGAAAGCGAATGCCCGACCGGAGCCATATCCGCCGGTGATACACAGTACAACATCGATCCGGAAGTCTGCATAGACTGCGGAGCCTGCGAAGCGGTTTGCCCGGTTCAGGCAATCAAGCCCAATTGACTTCGGATCCGATCGGACAACAGGAGAGGGTGTTCACACAGAACATCCTCTTTTCTGATGGCGTGCCTTGCTACGCGGACGAAACGGTCGAGGATCTCCAGCGCTCCGGCCTGCGCCTGCTGCAAAAAAAGCAAGGTTTCCGTTTCGGCACAGATTCGGTGCTCCTGGCCGCCTATGCGGCCTCCTTTTACGCGGCATCGCCGCACCGCTCCCTGCGGGCAGCCGATCTGGGCGCCGGATGCGGTGCCGTCACGCTGCTTTTAGGGGCTCGGCTGCCCGGGGCCAGGATCCTGGGGATTGAGTCGGATTGCGCGAGCATCGATGTCTTGCGGCGCAACATCGCGCTCAATAGTCTCGGGCAGCGTGTCACGGCCCTTCAGACCGATATCCGCACGCTGGCCGGACCTGCCTGGCCTTTGCCCGATGTGCCCCGGCACCTTTGCGACCTCGTCGTTGCCAACCCGCCTTATCGCCTGCCGGGACACGGCGTTGCGCCTGCGGCTGCATCCCGCCGTCAGGCCCGCGAGGAAGGCAGATTGCCCCTGGAAGATGTGTTTCGCGCTGCCGCCAACCTGCTGAAGCCAGGCGGACGGCTTGTGCTTGTCCACCAGGCCCAGCGTTTGCCGGATGTGCTCCGGATGCTGCCCGACAGCCGGTTCGAAGCGAAGACGCTGCGGCCGGTCCAGTCGCTATCGCACAAGGCGCCGGCCATCTTTCTCCTCTCGGCGGTCTACCTGGGCCGGCCGGGCGGATTTCGATTGGAAAAGCCTTTGCTGATCCAATCGCAGCCGGGTGTGTTGGACCCGGAGACGTTAAACTGGTACGGGAACGAAGACCCTCTGCCGGCACAAGCCCTGGACCTGGGCCTGATCCGGTATCCGGGCTTTGCCCCCGATTGCGGAGGTGACGCACATGGAGACAAAGACATGGCACGACAGGGAACCCTCTGACGGGCCGGGCATGCAGCCGGGAGTCCTCTACCTGGTTGGCACGCCGATCGGCAACCTGAGCGACCTTTCGCCGCGCGCCGCTGCCGTATTGGCCGAGGCTGACTGGATTGCGGCCGAGGATACGCGCCATACCTTGAAACTGCTCCATGTCCTGGGACTCAAAAAGCACTTGGTCAGCTACCACAAGTTCAACGCCCGCGAACGCGAATCCCTGCTCCTGGACAAGCTTCGTCAGGGCGGCCGGCTGGCCCTGGTCTCAGACGCGGGCATGCCCGGCATTTCGGATCCCGGCACCGACCTGGTCATCGCCTGCGCCGCGGAAAACATCCCGGTCACCGTCATCCCCGGCCCGTCGGCCGTGATCGTGGCCCTGGCGGGATCCGGGCTGTTGACTGACCGTTTCGCTTTCGAAGGGTTTGTCCCGCAGGCGGCGAAACCGCGCAAGGCGCGCCTTGCGGAGATCGCCGCCGAAAAAAGGACCGTCGTCCTGTATGAAGCCCCCCACCGGCTCGTCCGCACCCTGAAGGATCTCGAGCAGGCCGGCCTGGCCGGGCGCCGGATCACGGTGGCCAAGGAACTGACCAAGCGGTACGAGGCGTTTTTGCGCACGACGGTCGCCCAGGCCTGCCAGGATCTGGCCGGCCAGGAGATCCGCGGCGAATACGCGCTGGTTATCGAGGGCCTGGATGCTTACGAGACCCGTTGCCCGCCAGTTGACGCACCGGCGCCGGAAACGGCAAACGAGCAGGATCTGGCCGAGATCCGGGCGATGCTTGAGCAGGGCGTCAGCCTCAAGGACGCCGTCCGGCAGCGGGCGAAAGTGAGCCGGCTCAGCCGGAACGCGCTCTATCGCATGGCGTTGGAGGCCATGTCCTGCTATAATGACGGGTGTACTTGTCCGCCTGAACCGGAGGCGAAGGGGGGCAGCCAGACCAGGAGGAGAGAGACATGAACAAGACCTTTTACATCACGACGCCGATCTACTACCCCAGCGACAAACTGCACATCGGGCATTCCTACACGACGGTGGCCGCGGATGCCCTGGCCCGCTACAAGCGCCTTTGCGGCTTTGATGTCATGTTTTTGACCGGAACGGACGAACACGGGCAGAAAATCCAGCGCAAGGCCGAAGCTAAGGGCGTGACACCAAAGCAGTATGTCGACCAGATCGTCAGCGGCGTCAAGGATCTATGGAAACTGCTCGATATCTCCTACGACCGCTTCATCCGAACCACCGACGCCGCGCACGAGGCTGCGATCCAGGCGATCTTCCAAAAGCTTTTCGACAAGGGCGACATCTACAAGAGCGAGTACGAGGGCTGGTACTGCACGCCCTGCGAGTCGTTCTGGACCGAGACGCAGCTTAGCGACGGCAAGTGCCCCGACTGCGGCCGCCCGGTTGAGAAGACACGCGAGGAGAGCTATTTCTTCCGGCTGTCAAAATACCAAAACAAGCTGATCGACTTGTTCGAGAACAACCCGGATTTCGTCCAGCCGCCCAGCCGTGCCAACGAGATGCTGAACAATTTTCTCCGTCCCGGCCTGGATGACTTGTGCGTGTCGCGTACGACTTTCAACTGGGGCGTTCCGGTCCCCTTTGATCCCAAGCACGTCGTCTATGTCTGGATCGACGCCCTGTCCAACTACATCACCGCCCTGGGTTATCCGGATGAAACGGGTGTGTTTGCCCGTTACTGGCCGGCGGACATCCACCTGGTCGGCAAGGAGATCGTCCGCTTTCACACGATCATCTGGCCGGCGATGCTGATGGCCCTGGATCTGCCGCTGCCCAAGCAGGTGTTCGGCCACGGCTGGCTCTTGTTCAAGGACGGGAAGATGTCCAAGTCCCGGGGCAACGTGATCGACCCGGTGGTGCTGTGCGAACGCTACGGTGTCGACGCAATCCGCTATTTTCTCCTGCGCGAGGTCCCTTTCGGATCCGACGGCAACTTCTCCAACGAAGCCCTGATCGGCCGGATCAACGCCGACCTGGCCAATGACCTGGGCAACCTGGTCAGCCGGACATCCGCGATGATCACCCGGTATTTCCCGGACGGCCTGCCTGACCAGCGCCAGGCCGCCGAACCGGACCAGGAGCTGATCGACCTCTGCCTGCAGCTGCCGGACCTGGTTGACACCGCGTTGGGCCAGCTGCAGTTCAGCCAGGCCCTGTCGGAGATCTGGCGCGTCATCGGCCGCAGCAACAAGTACATCGACGAGACAACCCCCTGGATTCTGGCCCGCTCGCCGGAACTGGCGCCGCGGCTGGCTACGGTTCTGTTCAACCTGGCGGAGACCATCCGTATCGTGTCGATCCTGCTCCAGCCCTTTATGACCGCAACACCGCCGAGGATCTGGGCCGCTCTCGGACTTGCCGACGCCCGTTTGACCGATTGGGCTGCGGCACGCACCTATGGCCGTTACCGCGCGACCGCTCCGCTTAGAAGCGAACCGATTTTTCCACGACTGGACCTGGACAAGGAGCTGACCGCGCTGGGCGACCTGCTTGCCGCGCCGGTGGCGGAGGCAAAAAAGCCGGAGCCCGAGACCGTCCCGGAGCCGGAGGAAATCGAATTTGGCGATTTCCAGAAGGTCGCCCTGCGCGTCGGGCGCGTGCTCAGCTGCGAAAAAGTGAAAGGGTCGGACAAGCTGCTCTGCTCCAAGATCGATATGGGCGGGTCGGTGCGCCAGATCCTGTCCGGCATCGCAGAATCCTACAAGCCGGAGGAGATGCCCGGTCGGCTGGTCGTCGTGGTGACCAACCTGAAGCCGCGCAAGATCCGCGGTTTGATGTCTGAAGGCATGCTGCTTTGCGCCACCCGGGCCGATGGCAGCTGCCGCCTGCTGACGGTCGATGAAGCGGCCGAACCCGGCTCGGAAATCAGCTGACATGGCTGTTACGAACTGGTTTGATTCCCACGCGCACCTCCAGGA
>JAAZFW010000453.1 GCA_012511525.1 Clostridiaceae bacterium | reverse complement strand
TGGCGCGGCGCTCCGGCGGGCGCAGCATCCGGGTCGATTTTCCGGGGTTCCCGTCGCTCGGCATCTGGACCAAGCCCGGCGCGCCCTACCTGTGCATCGAGCCGTGGTGCGGCCTGCCTGACGAAACTTGCTCAAGCGGCGATATCGCGTCCAAGCGCGGCATCCTGGCGATTCCGGGTCGGCGCAGCCTGACGCGCGACCACACGATCAGTATCCTCGATGTTTGACAAAGCCATGGGCTCCGGCTATGATTGAGTCGATCGCAAATGCGATTGATTTGCATTTGCCGGAGGTCGATATGCGGACAGTTCGAAGAATCATGGCCCTGCTGCTGGTGGCCCTTTTGATCGGCCTTGCCACGGCCTGTTCGGCAGCTGGCAGGCAGCCGGTCGACCCGGACAAGCTGCATATCTACACCAGCTTTTATGTCCTCTATGACCTGACCGTCAAAATCGGCGGTGAGCATGTCACGGTTCAAAACCTGGTGCCGCCCGGCGCCGAACCGCACGACTGGGAACCGGAGGCCGCCGACCTGGTCCGGCTGGAGCAGGCCGATCTTCTGATCTACAACGGTGCGGGCATGGAGCACTGGATCGACAAGGTGGTCGGATCGCTGGACAATCAGGACCTGGTGCTGGTTGAGACCACACGCAGCCTTACGCTGTTGGAAGCCGGCCATGGCGATGACCACGACGGCCATGATGAGCCGCAGGGCCGTTACGATCCGCATGTTTGGCTCGATCCCCAAAACGCCCTGCACCAGCTGGGCGCGATCCGGGACGCGTTGGTTCAGGCTGATCCGGAACACGCGTCGGCGTATAACGCCGCCTACGATGTGACATCGACCCGGCTCGAAGCGCTCGATCAAGCCTACCACGACGCGCTGGACCAGGTGTCCCGCCGGGAAATCGTGGTTGCCCACGAGGCGTTCGGTTACCTGGCCGAGGCTTACCGGTTGGAGCAGGTCGGTATCGAAGGGCTGTCGTCAGAATCGGAGCCGGATCCGGCACGCATGGCGGAAATCGTCGACTATGCACGCCAGCACGAGATCCAGGTGATTTTCTTCGAAGAGCTGGCTTCGCCCAAGGTGGCCGAGACGATCGCCCGCGAGGTCGGGGCCAGGACCGCTGTTCTCAATCCGCTGGAAGGCCTCGCCGAGGCGCAGATCGAGGCCGGGGAGGATTACTTTTCGGTTATGGAAGATAATTTGCGTGCGCTCGTCGACGCTTTGTCCTGATACGAGAAACGAGGTTTCGCCATGGCCGCTCCAGATGTGCTGCGAGCAGAAAATGTTAGCTTTGCCTACCATCGCGAACCGGTCTTCACCCGGGTCAGCTTTTCCGTGGCGCCGGGTGATTTTACGGCGGTGATCGGGGCCAACGGGACAGGGAAGAGCACCCTGATCAAGCTGTTGCTGGGTCAGCTTTCGCCAACCAGCGGGCAGATCTGGCTGTTTGGCCAGGAACAGCGCGCGTTTGGCGACTGGTCCCGGATCGGATACCTGGCACAAAACCAGGCTGCAACTGCCCAATCCTTTCCGGCGACAGCGGCAGAAATTGTCCAGACCGGACTTTATCCCAGTCTGGGCCTGTTCCGGTTTCCCGGCCGGCAAGGGCGGCAGAAGGTGCTCGAGGCCCTGGACCGGGTCGGCTTGAGGCCGATGGCGGGCCGGCTGGTCGGACAGCTTTCCGGCGGACAGCAGCAGCGGGTCATGCTGGCCAGGCTGCTGGTCGGACAGCCCCGCCTGATGATCCTTGACGAGCCGTCGACCGGCATCGATGAGCAGACCGCGCGCAGCCTGTACGCC
>JAAZFW010000055.1 GCA_012511525.1 Clostridiaceae bacterium | reverse complement strand
TTCTGGCGCGCTTCAAGGCGCAGCCCGCGGATGGCCTGGTAATCGAGATCCGGCGGCAGCCGCTTGAGTTCCAGCTTGCGGAACTGGCGGATCCGCTCTTCTTCCAAGCGGATGTACCCTTCATATTTCAAGGCGATCATAACGGCATCCTGCTCGGCTCGGGCAAGGTTCGGCCGGCCCTCGTCAAGCGGTTCCAGACAGGCATAGTCGAGTTCTGGCCGCCTGAGCAGTTCGGCCAGGCTGGCCGGCTGGCGCAGCGGCGAGCTGCTCCGGGCTTCGAGCACCAGGTCAGCGCGCGGACCGGGTTTGACACGGGTCGTGCGGCAGCGGCTGATCTCCGCTTCGATCCGGGCTTGCTTCTGCTGGAAACGCGCCCAGCGCTTATCGTCGATCAGGCCGATCGAACGGCCGAGCGGCGTCAGGCGGGCATCGGCATTGTCCTGGCGCAGGAGCAGGCGGTACTCGGCGCGGGCCGTCATCATCCGGTACGGCTCTTGCGTCCCCTTGGTCACAAGATCATCGATCAGGACACCGATGTAAGCCTGGGAGCGATCGATGATCACCGCCTCCTGGCCGCGCAGCTGGCGCGCGGCGTTAATACCGGCAACCAGACCCTGGGCCGCAGCTTCCTCGTAGCCCGACGTGCCGTTGATCTGGCCGGCTGAATAGAGCCGGCTAACACCCAGCGTCTCCAAGGCAGGCGACAGCGCCGTGGGATCCAGGCAGTCATACTCGATCGCGTAGGCGCTGCGCATGATCCGGGCATCCTGCAGGCCGGGCAGGGAACGGACCATCGCCAGCTGGACGTCCTCAGGCATGGAACTCGACATGCCCTGCAGGTAAATCTCCTCGGTGACACGGCCCATCGGCTCCAGGAAGACCTGGTGACGCTGCTTGTCTGGGAACTTGACGATCTTGTCTTCGATCGACGGGCAGTAGCGCGGGCCCACCCCTTCGATCGATCCGGAAAACAGCGGCGAGCGGTCGATATTGGCCTCGATGATCGACCGGGTTCGCTCGTTGGTCCAGGTAAGCCAGCAAGGCAGCTGGTCGCAGGCCAGGTCATCATTTTCGTTATCATATGAAAAGGGCTGGACAATCGGGTCGCCGTCTTGTTTTTCCAGCTGCGAAAAGTCGACACTGGACCGCTTGATCCGGGTCGGCGTGCCGGTCTTGAAGCGCATCAGGGGCAATCCGAGCGCGCGCATCGAATCGGACAGGCCATGCGCCGCGAACTGGCTGTCAGGTCCGCCGCTGTACTGGCAGTCGCCGATGATGATCTTGCCCTCCAGGAACGTCCCTGTCGCCAGGATGACGGACTGGCAGCGGTAGATCGCCCCGGCGCGCAGCAAGACGCCGCAAATGGCCGGTCGGCCGTTCTCGTTCTCGGTCAACAGCATAATCGCTTCGCCCTGGCGAAGATCGAGGTTTGGCTGCTTTTCCAGCGTATGCTTCATATCCTGCTGGTATTGCCGCCGGTCGATCTGGGCGCGCGGGGAAAGCACGGCCGGACCCTTGGACGCGTTCAGCATGCGGAACTGGATCATGGCGCGATCGGCCGCCTTGCCCATTTCGCCGCCCAGGGCGTCAATTTCCCGAACCAGCTGGCCTTTTGCGGTGCCGCCGATGTTCGGGTTGCAGGGCATATTGGCGACCGTATCCAGGTTCATGCCCAGTATCAGGGTCGGATGCCCCAGCCGCGCGCTGGCCAGGGCCGCTTCGCAGCCGGCGTGGCCCGCGCCGATGACCACCAGGTCATAACTGCCCGCCAGATAGGCACCGGGCGTATCGAGTGCCTGTGCCAGGTTCATCATATCCATTCTCGCTCCTTGCATCCACACCGCATCGGGTCATTTGCCGACACAGAAACGTGAAAAAATCGAATCGATCAGTTCTTCCGAGACGTTTTCACCTGTCAGTTCAGCCAACGCATCCAGGGCGCCGCGCAGCAGCGACGCGATGACATCCAATGTCAGGCCGCCAGACAGCGCCTCAAGCGCGGCTTCGAGCTGGCCGGCCGCTTTTTCCAGGCAGGCGCGCTGCCGGCTGTTGCTGATCAGGATGTCCTGCGACTGGGCCGCGCCGCGGCTCTCGTAGACCTGGATGATCTGGTCGCGGATCTGCTCGAGCCCTTCGCCGGTCAGCGCCGAACAGGTCAGCAGGGGTTCGGACGGCCGGCTGCGCCTGATCCGGGCGACCAGATCGGTACTTGACTGCAGGTCTTCCTTGCTGACCAGCATAACCTGGTGCTCACAGCCGCTTTGCCGCATCTGCTCCAGTTCGGCGTCGACATCGTCAAGCGGCGGCGAAAAAAGCCAGAACACGAGATCGGCCTGGCGCAGGGCCTGGTGCGCGCGCGCGACGCCCAGCTGCTCGATCGGGTCGCTCGATGACCGCAAGCCCGCCGTATCGATCAGACGGACCGGGATGCCGCGGATATCGACCCGCTCTTCGACAGTGTCGCGCGTCGTGCCGGGGATCGCGGTGACGATCGCCCGCTCATAACCCGACAAGGCGTTAAGCAACGACGATTTGCCGGCATTGGGCTGTCCCGCCAAAACGACGGTCAGGCCTTCGCGCAGGATCCGCCCCTGTTCATAGCTGTCCGCGCGATGCCGGAGCCGAGATGCAATAGCGCCAAGATCGCGCAGCAGGCCCTCCTGGGCCGCTTCGAGCTCATCGTGTTCCGGATACTCCAGGATCAGCTCGACACGTGCGAGCAGCGGGTAGAGTGAAAGCGCCTCTTGCCGTACCTTGTCAGATAAGCGTCCAAGCAGCTGGGCGGCGGCATTCTGGGCACTGCGGGCCGCGTCGGCGGCGATCAGATCCATGACAGCCTCGGCCTGGGCCAGATCCATCTTGCCGTTCAGAAACGCCCGCCGTGTGAACTCGCCGGGCTGGGCGGCGCGCGCCCCTTGACGCAGCAGCAGATCGAGGATGGCCTGCTTGACCGCCGGTCCGCCGTGGCAGGAAATTTCGATAACCTCTTCTCCAGTGTAGGAATGCGGCGGCGTAAACCGGGTCAGCACGACCTGGTCGACCATAAGCCGGCTGCCGGGATCGACAATCTGGCCGACCGCACACGTGTAGCCTGCCATCTGCGAAGGCTTGCCGAAGCGCGGACCGGCCGGTTGGAAAAGCGTGTCGACCAAAAGGCCGGCGCCGGCGCCGGACATACGGATCACAGCCAGACCGCTGGTTCCGGGCGGTGTCGCAACGGCTACGCAGATATCGCTGTCGTCGCCGGGCCGCATCAGGTCTTTTTCCATATGATGAGTCAAATCGGTCTCGGTCATGGTTGGCCTCTTTCCCGGTGCGGCGCACCCGTCGAAAAAAGCAAAAGCGGTTCTCAGGCTGTCTGCCCGGGAACCGCAGGGATGCTATCTGGCTGCCGGGGCGCGACTGCCCTTTCAGGACTCCGACAGGGGGGCAATCACGATGTGGCGTTCCGCGTCTTCGCCTTCGCTGTAGGTCGTCACGCCGGGATAACCCTGCAGGGCCGAATGGATGATGCGCCTTTCCGCCGGATTCATCGGCTCGAGGCTGATCTTCTGTCCGCTGCCGCTGACCCGGGCGGCGGTCCGTTCGGCCAGGCTGATCAGGCTCGTCTCGCGGCGCCGGCGGTAACCGGCGATATCGACGACAACCCGAAGATGATTTTCACTGTGTTTGTTGGCCACCAGGGAAGCCAGATACTGGATCGCTTCCAGCGTCTCGCCGCGACGGCCGATCGCCGCGCCGCAATCGCGGCCGTTGACATCGATGTGCAGCGTGTCTTCTTCCCGGAACGAACTGATCTGGCCGTGGATGCCGATTCCGGCCAAAACATTGGCCACGTAGGAAACCGTTTCCGCCTCTTCCGGAGTTTCGGGATCCCCGGAATACGTTTCGTCATCGCCATAATAGACCTCTTCCGACGTCTCCGGCGTTTCCGGGGTAGCCGGGAACTCGTCGTTCAGGGCAAAGGACGGCTCATCGTCCGCCGTCACACGCACCTTGGCCGGGCGCCTTCCCAGGCCAAGCAGCCCGCTGTCGCCCTCGTCCAGCACCTCCACCACGACATCGTCATCCGTCAGACCAAGCTCTTCCAGCGCATCCTGGATCGCCTGCTGAACGGTCTTGGCTGTTTTTTCGATAGATACAGGCATGCTATTACCTCCTTGACCGCTTGCCCGGGGTTAAGCCCGCGCCGCTTCGGTCTTGATTTTCGTCTCGCTCTCCTGCTGTGCTTTCTCGATCCGCTTGGTGAAGAAATAGTAGATGTACACGGACTGTGCGATCATCATGATGTTGCCGATGATCCAGTACAGGCCCATGGACGCGGGCATGGAGAAGGTTGTGACCAGCATGAAGATCGGCATGATGTAGTTCATGGTCTTCATCATGGACTCGGATTTGTCGTCCGGCGTCTGGCCTGCGCGGGCCGGGTTCATGCGCTCGCGTTCCTTGTCTTCCTGCTGCTGTTTGCGGTTCGGCGTGGTCAGGCGGGTAATGCGCATTTGGATCAGGGTGGTCCCGACAACGACCAGCGGGATGATCAAGAGCGGCAGGTAAGCCTGCCAGGTCTCGGCACCGAACAGGACAGCCGGGTTATAGCTGGGCCGCAGGCTGAGATCCAAACCCATGAAGCGCAGGTTGATCAACTGGTCCATGCGCAAAAAACCCTTCTGGATGACATCGGCCAGGGCGCCGGCATTGCTGTTCAGGTTGTCAAGCAGAGGCATGTTGTCCATGGCGGCGCGGCTGGCCTCCATCTCAGTCAGCAGCGGCGTGCCATTGCGGGTTAGTCCGGCCAGGTAGGTTGCGATCGACTGGATCTGTTCGGTCGTGACCCCCATCAGGTGGACCAGCGGCGCCTGGATGATTCTGAAGATCGGCCAGATGATGATCAACTGCAAGATGGCCGGGAGGCAGCCAGAAAGCGGCGAAGCGCCGTGCTTTTTATACAGTTCCATCTGAAGCTGGCTCTGTTTTTGCTTGTCGTTCGGGTACAGCCGCTGAATTTCGGCGATCTCCCCTTGGAGCGCCTTTTGCTTCAGCGTGCTCTTCTGCTGGTTGATGCCCAATGGGATCATCAGGCCGCGCAGGATCACCGTGAACAGGATGATCACGATGCCAAAGTTGCCCGTCAGGTCATACAGGAACCGCATCACCCAGCCAAAAAGCTTGTAAAGCGGATCCATCAGGCTGAATGCCGCTATCTGAATGGACAAAAAATCCATACGCGCATACTCCTATCTATCAGTCGCTGACCGGCGCTCAGGCACCGGATCGTAGCCGCCCCGGCTAAATGGATTGCAGCGCAGGATGCGCCACAGGGCCAGGCCGCTGCCTTTACATGCACCATAACGCTCGATCGCTTCTATGGCGTACTGCGAACACGTGGGCGAATACTTGCACCGGGCACCCAGCGTAGGCGATATGTGGCGCTGATACCCGCGAATCAGCCGGATCATCAGGTTCTTCATCGCAGGTTACCCCGCAAATCATCCGCCTGCTCGTTGTCCGGGAACTTTTCAAGCAGGCCGGCCCGTTTCAACAGCCGGAGCAGCTCCGGCATAACATGTCCCAGTCCGGGCGCGTCATGGGTGTCCCGACCCACCAGGACCATGTCATAACCTTGCTTGACATCGCGCTCGACCAGGCGGTAGCTTTCGCGCAGCAGTCGCTTCATGCGGTTGCGCTGCACGCTGCCGCTGATCTTTCGGCTGGCCGTAACGCCCAGCCGGTTGAGCGGTCCGCGCCGTTTCAGGTAGTGCAAGACGACATACCGGCCGCTGACAAAGCGCCCTCGCTGGTACACGCGGGAAAACTCGTAATTTTTACGCAGCGGGTCAGTCGTCAGCATTCCGGTCGGTTCCCTTCGCAGCCGCACGGCCGATCGCGCCGCCCGGCTGAAAAAAGAAGACCACAGGACCTGCGGTCTTCAGGCACTCAGCTTTTTGCGGCCTCTCAGCCTGCGTCTTTTCAAAATGTCACGACCGGAAGCGGTCCGCATGCGCTTCATGAAGCCATGCTCTTTTTTCCGCTGCCGCTTTTTGGGCTGAAATGTCATTTTCATATCTAAAACACCTCCAATAGTATGCAAACAATAGCGTTAAGATTATACAAGGCGGATTAACCATATGTCAACCGGTGAAAAAACACACCAAACTGGCTGCACCAGCGAATTTTCTCCGATTCAGCGCGCTTTTTCGCTAACCGGGAGCGTTTCAGTTCCGCTGGATTCGCCAAGCACGTTGCGGATGCGTTCCAGGCTCCCCGCCAGCTCGGCCGGGACGGACTGGTAAGATGCCGGGTCGTCGATGGCGGCCAGCACCGGCACGATCAGGTGCTGTGTGCCGGATCCCTTCGCCACGCGGGTGACATAGGTTGGCACATATTCGGCGGCGGCGACGCGAACCCGGCCATCGGCCCGCTCCAGTCGGATCCTCGCGATGATCGCGTCCTGGGCATAGCCTTTGGTGTTGTGGGTGTTATACTCCATGTTGTGCAAGATGTTGCCGATTGAATAGAAAACCAGGGTCTGGCCGGTACCGCTTGATGCCTTCAAGACATCGATCTCCTGCAGCACATGCGGATGGTGGCCGATAATCAGCTCGATGCCCGCATCCGCCAACCGGCCGGCCATGTCGCGCTGGAAACGGCTGCTTTGGGTCTGGTATTCCTGTCCCCAGTGCAATGAAAGGCAGATCAGCTCGGCGCCTTCGCGCCGCAGGGTTTCTGCACGCTCGAGCATCGCCGCCAGGTCGCGTTCGAAAGCTTCCGGACGGTCGGGATTAAACGAATCGATCAGGGGATCGGCTCCGGCCGGCATGGGGATGCCGTTGAGCGCCTTTCGGGTCGGTGTCCCGATCGTCTCGAAAGTGTAGGCCAAGAGCCCGATCTTGAAGCCGCTCACGTCGAGCACGCAATCGGAGCGGCTGTCCTCGTCGGGGCGCGTGCCGACCACGGTCAGTCCCGTTCCGCGGAAAACATTCGCCGTGCGGATGACGCCCTCGAGGCCCTTGTCGATCGTGTGGTTGTTGGCGGTCCAGGCGACGTCGAATCCCGTGTCCAGCAGTGCGTCGGCGATCGCATCCGGCGCGCAGAAAAACGGATAGCCGCTGTAGGGCGGCCCGGCCAGCGTCCCTTCGTAATTGGCCAGGGCCAAGCCGGCCGCCTCGATGATCGGCCGGATGTACTGAAATGCCGGTGTATAGTCGTAGAATGGTTCCGGCTTGCTGGTGACCAGCCCCCCGTCGATCACCGACTGGTGCAGGATGATATCGCCTACGGCGACCAGCTCGACCGAACGGACCGGCTCAGGTGTCGGCGTGGCTGTCGGCCCCACAGTGGTCGGAGCGGCGGTAGCGGCAGCTGTCGTCGTTTGACTCGTCGCGGCAGGCGATGGCGCGACAGACGGCGGCGTTGTGGTCGGGGCGGCGCCAAACGGCATCTTGCCGGTCCACTGCAGCGCCAATAACCCCAATACCACCGCGAGGATCGCGAGCGGCATGGCCAGCGAATAGGCACGGCCCTGTTTGCGGGCCGGCTTTTTCCCGGGTGTCATCGACCGGTTCACGCGCTTAACCTCCGTCCCGGAGCTGCTGCGGCCCGGCCGCCACGGTATGGCAGGCGAACAGGCGGACATCGTCCGGCAATCGGTGCTTCATCGCGTCTGCCGCTTGCCGGCAGGCCTCGTCAGACGCGAACAGGCCATAAACGGCCGGGCCGCTGCCGCTCATCTGGGCCATCACGGCACCGCAGTCGAGCAAATTGGCCTTGATCGACGATAGCTGCGGCAGCTGGGCGAGCGAAACGGCCTCCAGAACATTAGCGGACGAATCGGCCAGTGCTGTTAGGTTTCGGGTACGCACCGCGCGCAAAACGGCCGCGGTGTCCGGTCGTGCTATCATATGGCTTTCCCGGTAGGCTGCAAAGACCTGGCGCGTTAAAAGCGGGCTGGACGGCGCGCAAAGCAGCAGCGGCAACCCGGGCCAGGGCGGCAGATCGGTCAAACGTTCGCCGATGCCTTCACAAAACAACGTGCCGCCATGAAGGCAGAACGGCACGTCGGCGCCGACTTCTAGCGCTAGCCGATCCAGATCGGAAGGGCCAACGCGCCCCGGAAACAAAAAATCCAGTGCACGCAAAACGGCGGCCGCGTCGCTGCTGCCGCCGCCCAAACCAGCAGCGGCGGGGACCCGCTTATCCAGGTCGATGCGCAGCCCGAACCCTGAGGCGGGGCTTAAATCAAGCGCAGCCGCGTCACAAAACAGAGCGGCTGCCTTCCAGACTGTATTCTGCTTGTCGCGCGGGATGCCAACTTGCGTGCAGCGAATGTGAATCGGTTCACCATCGCCATGCTGCTCAAAAACTGTTATCGTGACCTGGTCAGCCAGATCGATGCTTTGCATCACCGTTGCCAGCAAATGATACCCGTCTGGACGTCGTCCGACGATGTCCAGAGACAGGTTTATTTTTGCCGGCGCCGAAAAAGAAACGTGTAACGGCACGAAATCACCTGAATTGGAATAGGTTGGCTTGGGCACAGGCTACAAGCCGATCAATGAACCAGTTCACACCGCTGGTCGACATCTGGTTCAATCGCAATTTCGACGACGCGGGTGAGGATGTCAATATAACTAAATGAAACAGTTTCCTGATACGACGCGTTCTTCTTGGCACAGCGGACCGTAAACACATTGGGATAACAGCGGTCCAGGATGCCTTCCTGGACAATCGTCCGCTTTCTGCCGCCGTTGGACCTGAGTTTGATCCGTTTGCCTATATAGGACTGCATCCCTCTTCTGCAGATATCCAGATCCGTTTTGACTATCATGCGAACGCCACCTCCGGTAACCGATTTCCCCCTGCCCATAACTGACCCTCAGTTATGCCATTGTATCACTTTCACAAACTAAAGTCAAATGACGCATACAACAGATTGTGGTATAATTCATCAGGAGACGCTAAATATTGCGCTGTTTTTACAAAGACAGCCGCCTGTTTCCGACACGTTATACAAGCGGTCAGTACGTCTTGAGAGGTAAATTATGCGATCTGATATCGAAATTGCCGCCGCTGCGGTTCTGCGGCCGATCCGTGCCATCGCACGCGATGCAGGGCTTTTAGAGCACGAATGGGAGCCTTACGGCCATTATAAGGCCAAGGTCAATGACCAGGCGATGCAGCGTCTGGCCGGACAGCCGGACGGCAAGCTCGTTCTGGTCACCGCGATCAACCCGACGCCGGCCGGCGAAGGCAAGACCACCACGACCGTCGGCCTCGGCCAGGCTCTCTGCCAGTTGGGTCACCGGGCGGTCATCGCCCTCAGAGAGCCTTCATTGGGACCGGTGTTCGGCATCAAGGGCGGGGCGGCCGGCGGCGGCATGGCCCAGGTGCTGCCGATGGAGGACATCAATTTGCATTTCACCGGCGACCTGCACGCGGTGGCGGCCGCCAACAACCTGCTTGCGGCGCTGCTCGACAACCATATCCAGCAGGGCAACCGGTTGAACATCGATCCGCGCCGGATCGTCTGGAAACGCTGCCTGGACATCAACGACCGGCAGCTGCGCCATATCGTGGTCGGCCTAGGCGGCAAAGCCAACGGGACGCCGCGCGAAGACGGCTTCAATATCACGGTGGCGTCGGAAATCATGGCGATTCTGTGCCTGGCGGAAGATCTCGGCGATCTCAAGCGCCGTCTGCAGTCCGTTATCGTCGCCTGGACCTACCGTGACGAACCAGTGACTGCCGACCAGCTGGGCGCCGCCGGATCGCTGGCCGCTTTGCTCAAGGAAGCCATCAAGCCCAACCTGGTCCAGACACTGGAGGGAACCCCAGCCCTGATTCACGGCGGTCCGTTCGCCAACATTGCGCATGGCTGCAACAGCGTCAGGGCAACCCGACTCGGCCTGAAACTCGGCGACTTTTTGGTCACCGAAGCCGGTTTCGGCGCGGATCTGGGCGCTGAAAAATTCTTCGACATCAAGTGCCGCGCCACCGGCCTGGTACCGGCGGCGGCCGTGATCGTGGCGACAGTGCGGGCCTTGAAGTACAACGGCGGGGTTGATAAAACCCGCTTCCACGAAGAAAATTTGGACGCCCTGGCTTCCGGCCTGCCCAACCTGGGCAAGCATCTTGAAAACTTGAACCGCTTTGCCGTCCCCTGCCTGGTTGCTCTGAACCGCTTCCCGAACGATACCGAGGCGGAAATCGAGGCAGTCCAGCAGTATTGCACGAGCCGCGGTGTGCGGATGGTCGTATCCGACGTTTACAGCCTGGGGAGCGCCGGTGGGCTCGAACTGGCCCAGGCCCTGGTTACGCTGACCGCCGGGGAATCGCCCGCCTTCCGGACACTCTATGCCGATTCGCTTAGCCTGGATGAAAAAATCAGAACGATCGCGGTCGAGATCTATGGCGCGGACGGCATCAGCCTGGCGCCGAGCGTTGTAAAAGATCTTAATCGATTCGAGCAGCTTGGTTACGGCCATCTGCCGGTCTGCATGGCCAAGACACAGTATTCCCTGTCAGACGATCCCGGAAAACTTGGCCGGCCGAGCGGGTTTACCATTAACGTACGCGATGTTCGCCTGTCTGCCGGTGCCGGCTTTGTCGTCGCGCTGATCGGAGACATCATGACCATGCCGGGACTGCCCAAGGTGCCGGCCGCGGAAAAGATCGACATCGACGATCAAGGCAATATCAGCGGCCTTTTCTAAAGGCTTTAACCAGGGGGATACAGCATGAAACGAGCAGGGACACACCGGTCCGATTCAGAACGGATCGATCTCACAGTCCGGGATTACGGGCTTGACGGCGGTATCGCGTCCGCCCATACGGTCCGTAAACGCCGGATCAGGCGCCAAACCCGTTTTCTGGCCGGGCTGGCCATTTTACTTGTTCTGACTGCGGGCGGCATTTGGCTGATCAAATCCTTGTCCGGGAACACCGCCCCGACAACGGAGTCCTCCCAGCCGACAACCCGCCCGTCTGCAACCACCGCGGCCACCGTCACGCCCCACCCGACCAGCACCCCGGTTCCGACCCCTGTTCCGACCACCACGAAACCGCAGCTGAGCGCAGAAGAACGCCAATCGCTCCTGCAGCAGGCCGGCGACGAAGTCGTGCACTATCTCGACCAAGTCACAACAGGCCGGATCGGTATCTATTTTCAGAACCTGGTCAACGGAGAGAGCTGGGCACACAACGACAAGATGCCTTTCGTGGCTGCCAGCTCGATCAAGCTGGGAATCAACACATACCTGTACTCCCGGGTTGCCGCCGGTGAGATCAGTCTCGATGAGGTGCTCCGCTACGACAACAGGGCCTATCCGACCGGCGATTACGAAGCGGGCACCGGGACCGTCCAAAACCTGCCCAACGGGACGGAGCTGTCGGTCAGGGAAACCTCGAAACTGGCTATCACGATCAGCGACAACTGCGCGACCAACATGATCATCCGGCGGCTCGGCGGCATCGACGCCATCAACCCCTGGCTGAACAAAATCAGCGGTATCGTCGATTATCGCCAGAAAGTCAGCTACACCAACTACGCCGGACAGAGCCAGAACGGCCGGCATCGCACCTGCGCCCGCGACCTGGGTCTTCAGGCCGTACGGCTGTTTAGCCTGTGGCAGGAAAACCCGCAGGTTTATGCGCCCCTGATCGAGGACCTCAGCCATACCGAGTTCGATTTCGGAATCAAGCAAGGACTCCCCGAAGACCTCGTCGTCGCGCACAAGATCGGGACCAACGGCGCCTATGCCACGGAAAACGACCTGGGCATCGTCTTCGCCGAAGAACCTTTCGTGCTTTGCGTGCTGACCGAAATGGCCAGCGCGGAGCGTGCTCGCAAGATCCAAACCGATATCGCCGCCATTTTCTACGAAAAAGTAGCCAGCTGGCCCTGGCCGTAAGGTCAGCCGTTCAGGGTATGCTTGCCAAAACCCTCGCCAACCACCTCGCGGGCTTCCTGAACAAAGACAAACGCGTCCGGATCGATATCCATAACGAGCTTTTTGACCGCTGGAACCTGCCGGCGCGACAAGACACACAAGAGCACGTTTTTCTCCGTTCCGGTGTACATGCCCCGGCCCTTGAGACCGGTCACGCCGCGTTCGAGCTGCTCGATGATCCGGGACGCGATCTGGTCGCTCTTTGACGAGATAATGGTGCAGGTGCGGCAGTAATCAAAGCCTTCCAGCAGCACGTCGATGCTTTTCGACGTGACATACATGGCGATGAACGAGTAGAGTGCCAGCAGGAAACCCGGCTCCGGCTGGTTGCGGTAGGCGACCGCCGAGGCCAGGACGATCAGGGCGTCCAGCACGAGCAGAAACTGCCCGATACTCAAAAAGGCCACCTTTTTCTGAATCACCATCGCCAGGATATCCGTGCCGCCCGTCGTGTAACCGCCCCGGAAGACCAGCCCCAGGCCGACTCCGTAGACGACGCCGCCCACCAGACAGAAAATAAGCGGATCGGGCGCGCCGTTACTCAGCGGACGATTGAGATACGTGTTGAAAAATGTGGTCATCGCCGGGGCTGTCAGGTCGATCATCGCGGAATAGGCCAAGGTGCCGACCAGGCTGCGCCAGACAAAACGCAGGTGGATCACGCGCCAGCCCAGCAGGAGCAGCGGGATATTCAACAGGCCGAAAAGCACGCCGAAAGGCAGAAACTCGCCTTGCCCGGTCAACTGGAAAATAATCGAGACGATACCGGATACGCCGCCCATTGTCAGGCGCACCGGAACGTAAAAGATGTTGACAGCGACCGCCGACAAAAGGCTGCCGGCCAGCAGATAGAAGATGTCGCGTCCCCAGGCGCGCCACCCGCCTGGCGGCGGCAGCAGCTGCCTGGCCTGCTGCGCCAGTGTTTGCCCTGACACAGGATCCGCCCCCATTCAGCCGATTTCCCGCCGGCCCTCCATCGCCCTGGCCAGCGTCACTTCATCTGCATACTCCAAGTCACCGCCCATCGGAATGCCATGGGCGATCCGCGTGGTCAAGATACCGGCAGGTTTGAGCAAACGCGCCAGGTATAGCGCCGTCGCTTCGCCTTCCACCGTCGGGTTGGTCGCCAGGATGACCTCATGAACCGAATCGTCCTGGCGTAGCCGGGCCAGCAGCTCGCGCAGACGGATCTGGTCGGGTCCGACCCCCTGCATCGGCGAGATAGCGCCGTGCAGCACGTGGTAAAGTCCCTTGTACTCGTGCATACGCTCGATCGAGGCGACATCGCGGGGGTTTTCGACAACACAAATGGTCGTGTGGTCGCGCGCCGGGCTGGCGCAGATCTCACAGGGGTCCTGATCGGTCAGATTGCAGCAGACCGAACAGAGCCGAATGGTTTTCCGCGCATCGAGAATGGCATTGGCCAAAGCGCTGACCTGATCCTCGGGCTGGCCCAGCAGATGAAAAGCCAACCGTTGGGCTGACTTGCCGCCAATGCCGGGCAGCTTGGCAAGCTCCGTGATCAGGCGGCCGATCGAGGGCGCGTACCGGGCCATCAGGCATCCTCCATGTGAACGGGAATACCCAGTTTCTGGGCAGTCTGGCGAATTTTATGCACCCAGTCGGCCGGACCGTCTGCCGGACAGGCAACCTGTTCGTCTTGTCGGGCGAGCACGGGTTTGACCTGCCATTCACGGCCGCTGATTTGCTGGACAATCTCGCGGATCGTCTTGACAGCACCGGCCTGGCTGACTTCCTGGTAATGAATCGCCTCTTCGGACGAGAAAATCAGCTGGAGCGTCTGGTCACAAAGTTGGGGTCTGGCCGGCCTGCCAAACAAATACAGCGTCATCTGACCACTGGCTTGCAGACGGTCGAGCGTTTGCTGCCAGATGGCCTCAAGGTCGAGCTCCGGGGCCTCGGCAGGAGGAACAGGCTCAGGTTCGGCCGGTTCTTCCGGCTCGTCCGAATCCGGCGGCGGTTCCGGCAGCGGCGGCTCGTCCTCGGCAGGAGGAGGCGTCTTGGCAGCTGGCGGTTCCGGTTCCGGTTGTTTTTCCCGTTGTATGGCCGGTTTGACCGCATCGGATTGCCTTTCAGGCAGATTCGGGACGCGGACAGGCCGGACATCCATCAAACGGATCAGGCCGATCTCGAGTGCCGTCCGCCCGTCGGCCGCCCAGCGCAGATCAGCCAGCAGTGCCGACAGGTCACGGATCCATCCGATCAGCTGGTTGGCGTCCGTTTGCGACGCCAGAACTTCCATTTCAGCGCGCGCTTTCGTGTTCACCCGCACCAGCAGGTTCTCGCCGCCATCCAGCTGGCAGACCAGCAGGTTGCGGAAGTGCTGGGCGAGGTCCGTGACAAAGCGCGCCAGATCCCGGCCGGCCATCACCAGCTGGTCGACCAGCTGAAGCAGCTCCGCGATATTGCCGCTGAGCAAAACTTCGGCGACCTGCTGCAGGAACTGGTCGCGCACCACGCCGACCAGGCTCAGGATCTGGTCATGCGTGATCGGCGCTTCGAAAGCGCCGCGCGCCTGGTCGAGGATGCTGATCGCGTCGCGCAGCGCGCCGTCAGCCAGGGCGGCGACGGTCTGAAGGGCGTCAGGGGTGATGCCGATCTGATCCTGTTCGGCAATTTTTTTGAGGTGAGCCACCATGCTGTCAACCGGGATGCGGCGGAACTCATAGCGCTGGCAGCGCGACAGGATCGTGGCGGGAATCCGATGCGGTTCCGTGGTCGCCAGGATGAACACGGCATGCTGGGGCGGTTCTTCGAGCGTTTTGAGCAGCGCGTTGAAGGCGCCGGCCGACAGCATGTGGACTTCGTCGATGATGTAGACTTTGTATCGGGCCTGGGAAGGCATGAAGACGATTTCGTCACAAAGCCGGCGGATGTTGTCGACGCTGTTGTTGGACGCGGCGTCCATCTCCAGGATATCCATCAGGCTGCCGTCGAGGGCACCGCGGCAGATCGCACAGGTGTTGCAGGGATTGCCGT
>JAAZFW010000452.1 GCA_012511525.1 Clostridiaceae bacterium | reverse complement strand
TGTTTGCCGTAAAAGCGATAGGGGCCGATCAGGCCATGCTTCAGCAGCAGAAAGCGGCGGGCCTGCTGGTTGGTGATCCGAACTGTTTCAGTCATGGCGGATCCATGTTTCAACATAACTGGCGTAATCGCCGCGCAGCTGGATGGGAACGCCCCGGTTCATCAGGGCCTGGCCGGACAGCGACCGGCCGTCCTCGCAGATGTACAGCGCGTCCGACTGCAGGCCGCGCAGCCGGATGAGGGGCAGCTGCTGCTGAAAATTTAGGCCATGGCCGAACGCGAACAGCGTGGTGGCGGTCCGGGCCCGGTTGACATACTGGAAAATAGCATAAGGGTGTTGGTAAGCCGACGCGAGCAGGTAGACATAGGCGTCCTGCAGGTCCGGGCGCAGCCGCTTGAAGGTTTCCAGCCACGTCTTCAGCTCAGAAAGCTCTTCGGGCGGCGACTCGAGCAGATTGATCCCGACACTCATCAAGCCCATCATGCCCAGATGCGCCCGGAATCTCAGCGGCGTCACCCTTCCGTTGATCGTGTTCGGGGACGGGGAGATGTTGCCGGCACCGCCCGCGGTCTTGGGCAGGAACAGCGTGGTGAAGCCTTCGTGCAGCTTCATGACATCGACCGGGTCGGCGTTGTCGCTGCGGTTGATCCGGTCGGCGTAGGGCACCATGCCGAAATCGGCCCGGGCGCCGCCGTGGGCGCAGTTCTCGAACAAGACGTGCGGATACGTCCGGTTAAGATGCTCCCAAACCTGGTACAGGTTGAACATATAGCGGATCTTCAAGCTCCCTTCTTCCCCCTCCGGAGCATCCGGCCAGCCTGGCTCGGTCATATAGCGGTTCATGTCCCATTTCAGGTAGTCGAGCCGGTAGTCCGTGATCAGCCGATCCAGCGTGGCGATGGCAAAGTCGCGCACGTCGTCGCGGGCGAAGTTCAGCACCAGCTGGCTGCGCTGCAGCGTTTTGTCGCGTGTCGGCTGGTGGATGACCCAGTCCGGGCGAGACCGGTACAGGTCGCTGTCCGGGTTGACCATTTCCGGCTCCACCCAGAGGCCGAACTGCATGCCAAGTTCGTGGCAGCGGTCGGCGATGATCTGGAGGCCGCGCGGAAAGCGAACGGGACAGGCCACCCAGTCGCCGAGACCGGCGCGGTCATGGGTCCGCCCTTTGAACCAGCCATCGTCGATGACAAAAAGCTCGGCTCCGATCGCGGCGGCTCTTTCGGCCAGGCTAAGCAACCTACCCTCATCGATGGCAAACTGGTAGGGATACCACGAGTTGTAGATGACCGGACGCACCTGGCGGGCCTTGGCCCGCGGCGCGAGAAAATCGAACTGCAGATCGTAGAGCGCCTCGCTCATCGCATCGAAACCAGCCGCACTGTAGCCGATTGTCACAAGCGGCGTGGTCAGCTGCTCCTGCGGCTTAAGCCGCCAGGACGCACCATCCGCGCGGATCCCTGCGGTGATCGCCGTCTGGTCGAACGGATCTGTTTCCAACGCGATGCTGAAGTCGCCGCTCCAGTGCAGGACGCCGTACCAGATCTCACCGCTCGACTGTGTCGCCTGCCCTTGCTCGTCGAGAGCGAAAAACGGCACCGCCTGGGGGCCGCTGGATGTCCCGCGCCGATTCTCGATCACCAGCTTGCCGTGCGTCAGCAGGAGCTGCTCTT
>JAAZFW010000451.1 GCA_012511525.1 Clostridiaceae bacterium | reverse complement strand
GCCATTCGGCCAGCAGACCGTGGAAAAAACCAACTTGCCCGATCGAGACCTGCAAATCGTTGATGCCGACCGCCAGGGCGGCTTCGATGGCGGTTGCAATGACTTCCGCGTCGGCCTCCGGCGCGCCGGATCCCATCAGCTCGATCCCCGCCTGCCCGAATTCACGCTGCTTGCCGCCGCCGTATTCGTTGTAACGGTACATGTTCCCGATGTAGGCCAGGCGAAGCGGGAGCGGTTTCTCCCGGCACAACGTCGCGGCGACCCTGGCGGCCGGCACGGTGCCGTCATAACGCAGGCACAAAATCCGGCCCTGCTCGTCGAAAAATTTAAACAGGCCCTCCTGCGGGACCGTATCGCTGCCGGCGGCGTAGACGTCATAAAACTCGATGCCAGGCGTTTCGATCTCTAGGTAGCCGCGCTGTCTGAAGACATCGCGCAAACGCTGTTCGACCTGCCGCTTGGCGGCACACGCACGCGGCAGCAGATCTGCCACACCGACCGGAGTGTGAAATTGCCATTGTCCCATTTGTCAACCTCCTGCACTTTATTGCTTTATCTAGCTAAATCGATAAAGCAATAAAGTCCCTGTCATTATAAACAGGGACTTGCCAGGTGTCAACTCTTTTGGAAACAACCGCTGCGCCGTTTCGCGGTCAGGCGCGCTCCCGCGTCGCGGCGGCGTCCGCCAGCCGGGCCTTTTCCAGGGCCTGGTTGACGATCATGTCCTTGACCTTCATCAGGCGGGTCAGGTTGCCGCGCTCGTTTTCGTCCATCTTCATGGTGATCGACCGGATCGCGTCCTTCAGCTCCGGGATCAGGACATACTCGAGCGAATTGACGCGCCGGCGAGTTTTCTCGATTTCATCGGCCAACAGCTGAGCCGTCTTCTCCACCTCCGCCAGCTCGATCATGGCCGGCAGCGCCTGGTTGAGCGCGGTGACCGCCTGGTCCAGCTCACCGGCCGCGGACGCCAGCCCGTAGGGCAGGTTTTCCAGCGATCCGCTCAGGGCGAACGGCGCCGTGAAGACCGGTACGTTGACACTGGTGATGTTGCGCGTGTCGACGGAAAGTGTCAGGGAAGCGCGGCCGGCGAGCAAGGCAGTTTCCAGCACCTGCGGCACCATGACCGCCCGTGCCAGGACCATCTGGCGCGAGGCTCCGGCCAGCAAAGATTCGACCCGGCGGCGCAGCGCCTGGTTCTGCCGGATGACATCGAGAAACTGGCGCATCAGCTCGTCGCGCTTGTCCTTGAGCAGTTTATGGCCGCGCCGCGCCGTAACCAGCTGCTTCTTCAGCTTGAGCAGCTCCATCCGGTTGGGATTGATTTGCTTTCTCGCCATGACGGTCAATCCTTCCCGTAGTACTGGTCGATAAAGGCATCCCGGATGCGCTTAAGCTCGTTGCGCGGCAGCATGGAAAGCAGCTTCCAGCCGATACTGAGTGTTTCGTTGATCGTACGTTCCACCGCGAACCCCTGGGAAACGTAATCCTGCTCGAATGCGGCGGCAAAGCGGGCATAGATCCGGTCAACTTCGGACAGGGCATCCTCGCCGAGGATAATCTGCAGCTCCTTGGCGTCCTTTCCGCGCGAATAGGCCGCAAACAACTGGTTCATCGTATTCGCGTGGTCGGCGCGTGTCTTGCCTTCTCCGATGCCCTTGTCCTTGAGGCGCGACAGCGACGGCAGCACGTCGATCGGCG
>JAAZFW010000450.1 GCA_012511525.1 Clostridiaceae bacterium | reverse complement strand
TTGACCGCGACGCCCCGTTGTGCCAGCAGGGCGATCAGCTCGGGTCTGAAGAAATGGCGGAAGGACGGGTACAGGAAACGGCCCTGACCGAAATAGGCCCCGACAAAGTCGTCAAGCGGCGCCGCGTTGGTCAGGTTGCAGCGGCCAGAACCGCTGACGCGGATCTTGCGGCCGCATTGATTGTTCTTTTCCAGCAAGGTGACCCGGGCACCTTCCCGTGCGGCCTGCCAGGCGGCCAGCAGGCCGGCGGCGCCGGCGCCAATGACAACGACGTGGGGCATAACATCCCTCCTGGTCCCATTATGCAGGATGCTACAGATCGTGTCCACGACCGGATGCGCCGGGGAAAACAAGCAAGAAACACCATCAAGACGGCACATGTTACGCTATAATCAAAGCAGGCGGTATTGCCGGAAGCCGCCTTTCCTCCAATAATCGATGCCGGCATGGAGGGTGACATGACACAGAAAAATAACCCCAAGGCTTCGGACCGGCCGTTCTGGCAGGATCCCGGGCAGCTGGATGCCAATCGCTTGCCGTCCCGCGCCGATTTTTTTGTCTATCAGGATCGCGAATCGGCAGAATGCGGCCAACGCGGCGAATCTGGTTATTACCGTCCGCTCAATGGTCCGTGGTCTTTTCTCTACCTGACCGATCCGGGTGCGGTTCCCGAGGATTTTATTGAGCCTGACTACGACGACTCGGACTGGGACCAGATCCCTGTGCCGTCGAACTGGCAGATGATGGGCTACGGAAAACCGAATTACACCAATGTCAATTATCCGTTCCCCTACGATCCGCCCCACGTACCGGACGACACCCCGGTCGGCTGCTACCGCAAGCGCTTTCGACTGCCAAAGGACTGGTCCGGCAAGATGGTGCGCATCCACTTTGCCGGCGTCGATTCCTGTTACGAGCTTTTCCTGAACGGGCAACGGGTCGGGTTCAGCAAGGTCGCCCACATGCCGGCCGAGTTCGACCTGACATCCGGCCTGGCGGAGGGCGAGAATGTTCTTGCGGTTCTCGTCTACCAATGGTGCGACGGCAGCTACCTGGAAGACCAGGACTGCTGGCGCCTGCACGGCATCTTCCGTGATGTCTGCCTGCTGGCCGACGAACCGCTTCACCTTCAGGACCTATGGACCGAAGCCCTGTTGACCGAACAGCCGGATCAGGGATCGCTGCGGGTCCATCTGACCTTGGGGCAAGCCTTGCCGGGTAGATGCTTCCCGCTGAGGCTGCACCTGCAGCCCCGGGACACCAGCGGCCCGAAGCAAGTTTTCGACCTGACGGCCCGTGCCGGCGCGGACGGCCTGGCTGTCCTGGACGAAACCTTTACGATCGACAACATCCGGGCCTGGAATCCGGAAGAGCCCTTTTTGTATCTGCTGCTGGTCGAGTTGCCGTCAGCGGACGGTCGCGCATCCTGGACCCCGTTCCGGGTCGGTTTCCGGACGGTCGAACGGCGCGGATGCGAGGTGCTGGTCAACGGACGGCCGGTCAAGCTGAAGGGTGTCAACCGCCACGACACGCATGATCGCCTGGGCCATGTCACCCCGTATCAGGTGATGGTCAAGGACATCCGCCTGATGAAGCAGCACAACATCAACACCGTCCGAACCAGCCACTACCCGAACGATCCGCGCTGGCTCGACCTGTGCGACGAGTACGGCCTGTTTGTCATTGACGAGGCCGACTTGGAAACGCACGGCGACCACATCACGGGCTATGCCCTGAGCTCAGACCCCGACTGGACTGCCGCCTATGTCGAGCGATTGGAGCGGATGGTCAGCCGCGACCGCAACCATCCCTCAATTATCATCTGGTCGATGGGCAACGAGTCCGGTTACGGTACCAATCACCTGCGTATGATTGAAAAGACGCGTGCCATGGACCCGACCCGCCTGGTCCATTACTGCGAGGCGGGCTGGCACGAGGAGGTCGACATCGTCAGCAGCATGTACCCGGTGGCGCACGCCCTGCCGGGACACGAGCGGCCGGATCTCAAACCCGCCCATCCGCTTGACCGGAACTATTCGGTGGCTGAGTTTGCCCGGGCGACGGACCGGCCCTATTTCATGTGCGAATACGCCCATGCTATGGGCAACGGCCCCGGCAACCTGCAGGAATACTGGGACTTGATCAACGAGCACCCGTCGCTGCTGGGCGGATGCGTCTGAGAATGGGTGGACCATGGCATCCTGGCCGTACAGGACGAGACGCCGTTTTACGCCTATGGCGGCGATTTCGGCGATTACCCCCACGACGGCGTCTTTTGCATCGACGGTCTCAACTACCCGGATCGAACGCCGCATACCGGCCTGATGGA
>JAAZFW010000449.1 GCA_012511525.1 Clostridiaceae bacterium | reverse complement strand
GCATGCGCCGCATGAATTTCGTCGGCCAGAGCATTATCCACGACATTCGCCTGGATATGTTCCGGCACCTGCAGCGCTTGCCTTTCACCTATTTCGACGACCGGCCGCACGGCAAGATCCTGGTCCGTATCGTCAACTATGTCAACGCAGTCAGCGACCTGATCTCCAACGGACTGGTCAACTCGCTGGTTGACCTGCTCAGCCTTGTGATCATCGTCGCCTATATGCTGCTGGTCGACCCGCTGCTGACGCTCTACGCACTGGCTGGCCTGCCACTGCTGCTCCTGGGCATCCTCCTGCTGAAAAATGCCCAGCGCCGGGCCCAGCAGTTCTTGTCGCGCAAGAATGCCAACCTGAACGCCTACACGCAGGAAAGCCTGACGGGCATGAAGGTGACCCAGGTTTTTGCCCGTGAATCGGTCAACCGCGGCATCTACCATCGCCTAATCAGCGAGTTCAAACGCAGCTGGTTGCGCTCGGCAGGTCTTAACATGGTCATGTGGCCGTTTGTCGACACGGTCTCCAACGCGACGGTCGCCCTGCTCTATGCCGCGGGCGCCATCTGGCTGCGCCAGGCCAACGGCGACCCGATCTCGATCGGGGCCATCGTCGCCTTTGTCGGCTATGTGTGGCGCTTCTGGCTGCCGGTCAACAACCTGGCCAACTTCTATAACGCCCTGATCAATTCGGCGGCCTACATCGAACGGATCTTCGAATTTTTGCACGAACCGGTGGTCATTGCGGACAAGCCCGACGCGGCCGTTCTGCCCCGGGTCACGGGCAAAGTCTGTTTTGAGGATGTGTCTTTCGCCTACGACCCGGGCCATCCCGTTCTGGATCATGTCACCTTTTCAGTCAACCCGGGTGACTCCATCGCGCTCGTCGGACCGACAGGCGCCGGCAAGTCGACGGTGATTAACCTGCTGTGCCGTTTTTACGACATCGAACAGGGCCGCATCACGATTGACGGCTACCCGGTCGACACCGTCACCCTCGATTCCCTGCGCACCCAAATGGGCATCATGCTGCAGGATCCTTTCCTGTTCCCGGGCACGATCATGGACAACATCCGCTACGGCCGGCTGGACGCCAGCGACGATGAATGTATCGAAGCGGCTCGCGCCGTCCACGCGCACCCGTTTATCATGCGCTTGTCCAACGGGTACCAGACGCAGATCAACGACCAGGGGTCGGGTGTGTCGGCAGGCGAACGCCAGCTGATCTCGTTTGCCCGCGTGCTGCTGGCCGACCCGCGCATCCTGATTCTTGACGAGGCGACCGCCAGCATCGACACGCAGACGGAAAAGGCGCTCCAGCAGGGCCTGGACCGCCTGATGGTCGGCCGGACCTCGTTCATCATCGCCCATCGACTTTCAACAATCAAAAACGTGACCCGTATCATGGTCGTGGCGGACGGATCTATCGCGCAGAGCGGCACGCACACCGAACTGGTCAGGCAGCCCGGCCACTACCAGCAGCTGTACCGCAGTCAGTTCGAGGCATTGCTGGGGCGCAATCTCGCCTGATGTTATCCACAAGGGCATCTGGCAGAAAGAATGTTCTGCCGCTGCCCGACAGGCCCGCAGAAAGCCATTTCGACGTTTTCAACCCCGTTTCCGGCCAGCCGTGAAACATCATGTTACAAGCAGTTTACAGGCAGATGACGCGTGAAACACAGCAA
This sequence comes from Clostridiaceae bacterium, assembly GCA_012511525.1. Classification (GTDB taxonomy): domain Bacteria; phylum Bacillota; class Clostridia; order Saccharofermentanales; family UBA5734; genus JAAYBY01. Next base: position 4,028 of record JAAZFW010000449.1, on the reverse strand, counting down.
GCCGGTTATGCACAGAGTTATCCACATTATCCACAGGGTGTGCATGGATTTTTCCACATGACGAAAGACCGATCTGGTGTATAATGGGAGATAAACATACGGACCGCATCGGTTGCCCGCAGGGACTTTTACCCCGCGGGACGATGTTGTCTGCGGGAAACGAAAAGGGGATTGACGGTGGCGGAGACAAAATGGCTGATCGCAGGATTGGGTAACCCGGGCCGAAAATACGAACAGACCTGGCACAACAGCGGTTACCAGGTGATCGACCTGCTATCGCAGCGCCATCAGGCACCGGTCGACCGTATCCGCTACCGCAGCTTAACCGCGACGGCACGCATCGGCGGGACATCCTGCCTGCTGCTCAAGCCGTTGACCTACATGAACCTCAGCGGCGAGGCGATCCGCGAAGCCTTGCGCTATAACGAGATCGAGGCGGACCACTGCCTGGTCATTTATGACGACATCGACCTGCCAGTCGGAAAAATCCGGATCCGCCGCTCCGGCGGGACGGGGACGCACAACGGCATGCGCTCCATCCTGGATGCGCTTCAGCACACGGATTTCCCGCGTATCCGCATCGGCATCGGGCCCAAGCCGGAACGCTGGGATCTGGCCGATTATGTGCTCTCGCATGTCGCGCCGGATATGGAGGTAACCTGGCGGGAAAGCCTCGTGCGGGCCGCCGACGCCGTGGATACGATCGTCAAGGAAAGCTTGGATGCGGCGATCAGCCGCTGCCAGGCGTGAACGTAATTCAGGAGACAGTATGCAAACGCAGGTATCTGATCTGATCCGGCAGCACATGGCTGCCGACCCAGCCTTTAGCCGCCTGGTAAAAGGATTGCGGGGAAAAAACGCGGCTTTCACGGTGGCCGGGCCGCCGGACAGCCTAAAAAGCTGGCTGGCCTGGCAGCTGGGAGCCGAGACGGGGCGTCGGCCCTGTTTGCTCGTGGCTGACGAGTTGCGGGCCCGGACGGTGGCTGCGGACCTCGCGGCGCTGGTTGACGACCCGGTTCTGATTTTCCGGCCGCGCGACCTCAATCTGACCGACGCCGAAGCATCCAGCCGCGAGATGGAAATGCAGCGCATGGCCATTCTCGGCCAGCTGCTCGACGACCGCTGCGGAGCCCTGGTGATACCGGCAGCCGCCGCGTTGCAAAAACTGCCTTCGGCGCCGCTGTTTCAGGCCCGCTTCCTGCATTGCCGGGTTGGCCAGAAACTGGACTTGGACGATTGCGCCAGGCAGCTGATCCGAAACGGGTATGAGCACATGCGCCTGACCGACGGACCGGGCCAGTTCGCCCGCCGGGGCGACATCCTGGATGTCGTGATCCCCTCGGCGGAGGATGACGGGGATCCTGAAGGCTTCAGGCTTTCCTTCTTTGACAACGAGATCGACGCCATCAAGCGCTTCGATCCGCAGAGCCAGCGCTCCAGCACCATGCTGCAGGCGATCAGCATCCCGCCTGTACGCGAACTGCTTCCCGACCCCAACCAGAAGGATGATCTAGCCGCCCGGATACTGGCCTGCGGCGAATCAGCCGCACAGACGGCTCTGGCCAATGGCGCGGCCCGGGAGACGGCCGTCTCCATGCGTCAGCTGGCCGGGAAAGATGCGGAACGGGTCAGCCAGAATGTCCATTTCGCGGCCCTGGACCGCTGGATCGGGCTCGTGCAGCCCAAGCCTGTCTGTATCCTGGATTATGCTCGTGAGGCAGGCTGCCTTATTTTTCTCGACGAACCTCTGCGTATCCGCAACCGCATCGATGCCGCCCAGGCCGATCTGGACGAGCGCCTGCGCGCCATGCTAACGAAAGGGCAGGCGCTGCCCCAGTGGAGCGAGGTCGCCTTCCGCGGCGACGACCTTGCCCTGTGCCTGGATCGGACCCGCCCGCTGCTGTCTTTGAGCCAGCTGGCCTCGCCCGGCAACACGCTGCCGGACACGCCGCTGATTACCTTGCAGGCGCGGCCTTCCGACGGGTATCGCGGCCGCGAAGCAAAGCTGCTGGACGAGGCAGCCGACTGGATGCGCCAATCCTGGACGCTGGTGCTGTTTGCCGGCAGCCAGCACCGCCGCGATCGACTGAGCCAGCTGTTTGGCGAAAAGGGCATCCGGCCCCAGATTGAGCCGGACAGCCTTCCCCGGGGTTTCATCTGGCCGGCAGCCCGCCTGGCGGTGCTCGGCACCCTGGATGTTTTCGGTTCGGAGCGGCCTGCGCGGCGCAGGCGGCATGGCGACGGGATCAAGATCGACCTGTTCAGCGACCTTGTACCCGGCGAGATGGTCGTCCATGAGGCGCACGGCATCGGCCGCTACGACGGCCTGGTCAACATGGAGAATAACGGCACGCGCCGCGACTATCTCAAGATCACCTACGCCGGTGACGACTCGCTCTACATCCCGATGGAAAGTCTTGACCAGATCCAGAAGTACATCGGGGCGGACAGCCGTGAGCCGCGCCTGTCCAAGCTGGGAGGCCAGGAATGGACGCGCATGAAGGAGCGTGCCCGCTCCTCGATCCGCAAACTGGCGACCGACCTGATTCGCCTGTATGCACAGCGCGCCGCGATCAAGGGAAAAGCCTTCGCGCCGGACACGGTCTGGCAGCAGGAGTTCGAGGAGCAGTTCCCCTACGAGGAGACCGAGGACCAGCTGCGCAGTGTCCAGGAAATCAAATCGGACATGGAGTCGGAACGCGTCATGGACCGGCTGTTGTGCGGCGACGTCGGCTTCGGCAAAACGGAGGTGGCCTTCCGGGCGATCTTCAAGTGCGTCATGGACGGCAGCCAGGCGGTCCTGCTGGCGCCCACCACCGTTCTGGCGCAGCAGCACTACGACAACCTGGTCAAACGCATGGCCGGCTTCCCCGTCCAGATCGGGTTGCTGAGCCGTTTCGCGGCCGAAGCCATGCAGAAGAACACGCTCAGCGGCCTGATGCACGGCAAAGTGGATGTGGCCGTGGGCACGCACCGGTTGCTCTCACAGGATGTGCGCCTGAAAAAACTGGGCCTTCTGGTCATTGACGAAGAGCAGCGTTTCGGGGTTGACCACAAGGAAAAGCTGAAGGCCCTTTGGCCCGATGTGGATGTCCTGACCTTGAGCGCAACACCGATCCCCCGCACGCTGCACATGGCGATGTCCGGCATCCGCGACATCAGCGTCCTCGAGGAACCGCCTCACGATCGCCGGCCGGTTCAGACCTATGTTATGGAATACGACCGCGACCTGGTGGCTGAGGCGATCCTGCGCGAAATTTCGCGCCAGGGTCAGGTCTTCTACCTATACAACGACACGCGCCGGATCGTGGAGAAGGCCGCCGAGCTGGAACAGCTGCTTCCAGGTGCCCGCATCGTCTGCGCCCACGGCAAGATGAACGAAAAGCTGCTCGAAGACATCATCAGCGGCTTCATCGGCCAGGAATCGGATATCCTGGTCTGCACAACGATCATCGAATCGGGCATCGACATGCCCAATGTCAACACGATCATTGTCGAGGACGCCGACCGCCTTGGCCTGGCTCAGCTCTACCAGCTGCGCGGCCGGGTGGGGCGCTCGGATCGCCAGGCTTATGCCTATATCACATACCGCCGCGACAAGGCGCTCACCGAGATCGCGGAAAAGCGCCTGGCCGCGATCCGGGACTTTACCGAACTGGGCGCCGGCTTCAAAATCGCCTTGCGCGACCTGGAGGTCCGCGGTGCCGGCAACCTGCTGGGCGCCGAACAGCACGGTCAGCTGGAAGCCATCGGGTACGACCTGTACTGCCGGATGCTCGAGGAAACCATCCAGGAACTGCAGGGACACGTGCCGGCCAGCAAGATTTCCGCTGTCATCGACCTTGATATCGACGCGTTCGTGGCCAGACGCTATATCCCGGACGAGGGCCAGCGGATGGATATGTACCGCCGCATCGCCGACATAAGGACCTTTGCCGACTACCAGGATGTCCTGGACGAATGCCTGGACCGCTTTGGCGATCCGCCGCCCGAAACCATGGCCCTTGCCGACATCGCTTATATCCGTG
>JAAZFW010000448.1 GCA_012511525.1 Clostridiaceae bacterium | reverse complement strand
CGAAAAAGGGGATGTTCCGCCCAACTCGGAAATCGGCGAGGTTCGGCAGGGCGTGAAGCTGCCCGAACCGCTCCATTATCCGAAGGTTCAGCCCAAGCTGCATGCCCTTGCCCAAGCCTGGTCCGATTACTGCATCCGCCCGGTCATGGCTGCAGATGCTGCAGCGATCTGCCGGATCAACAGCCTGGGTCTTGGTCACGACTATCCCGAAGACAAAACAGCCGGCAAACTTGCGGCCATTCTGGCTGCAGGGCAGGACGGCCTGTTCGTCGCCGAACACCGGACGAGCGGCGCGGTCGTCGGCTACATTCACCTGGCGCCTTACGAGTGCACGTATGCCGACAGTCTGAAAAACATCCTGGCGCTGGCCGTGCTGCCCGAACACCAGGGGAAGATGGTCGGCCGGATGCTGCTGGCTGAAGGCGAGCGCTGGGCGCGTGAAGCTGGATCCAGCGGTGTACGGCTGGTTTCCGGCAGCAACCGGACCGGCGCGCACCGATTCTACGCCGCCTGCGGCTACCGGCTGCGCAAAGAACAGAAGAATTTCGTCAAGCAATGGCTGCCGTAGCCCCCGGGAGGTTTCGATGATCGCGTATTTTTCCGCGACTGGCAACAGCCTGTATGTTGCCCAGAAGCTGGCTGCCCGGCTGGACGACCGGTTGGTGTCCATGGCCGACAGCCTGAAAACGGGGCAGACCACCTATGCGCTGTCTGACGGCGAATCGGTCGGACTGGTCCTGCCGGTCTACTTTTACACCGTCCCGCTCCTTGTCCGCCAATGGATGAGCCGGCTGCGCCTCATGGGCAAACATAAGCCGTTCGTCTTTGCCGTGCTGACCTGCGGTGGCCAGACCGGCCAGGCCGGGCGCATCCTAACCCGGCTGCTGCTCCGGGAGCGACTCGATCTGCAATACCTGGCCTCAGTGGTCTTACCGGACAATTACATCCCGCTGTTGACCGTTCCCGAGCCAGAGCGTCAGCAACATCTTTTCCTTGCAGCCGATCAGGCGCTGGTCACGATCGCCGGGCAGCTGAAGCAAAAAATCAGCGGTGACCACGACACGAACAAAAGCGCCCTGGCACCTTTGCTCACAGCTTTTGCCGCTCCGCTCTATAAAAATGGCCGCAAAACCGACCCGTTCTACGCCACGGACCGCTGCACGAACTGCGGCCTTTGCGAACGGATCTGTCCGGATAACATCATAGCTTTGCCCGATGGCAAACCGGTCTGGAACGCGCCCTACTGCACGCATTGCCTGGCCTGTTTGCACCGCTGCCCGGTCGAGGCGATCCAGTACGGCCGCAGGACCGTAGCTAAAACCCGATATGTCAATCCTCACGTGACCTGGCCGGTCTGAAAAGCCGCAGCAAGTCGCCCACACCGATCCAGATGCTGATTGCCGTGACCTGGCCGGTTACCGCCAGCGGCTGGACCGCCTGGAAGGCAACGCGGTCAGGCCTGGGTACTCCCTTCAAACCGCTCGGTGTCAAACCTGTTCAGCCGGCAGCCGGATAAGGGCCTGGCGCACCAGCCAGGCGATGGCGAACCCGAGCAGCAGGCAGGGGATCAGCACGGCGAGGACCAGCAAAGGCCGGGTTCCTTCGACCATCCCGATGATTTCAGAAGATCCGGCCATGTTGCGCAGCAGCAGGCCGTAGGTGAAGGTTTGCGGCGAATTGAGGTAAACGATTGCCGGCATGAAGCCGCCCCAGGCTTGGGCCGCAACTGCCAGAGCCCCGGCGAAAGCCAGGCGTAAGGTGCAGCTTTGGCGCTGGCCGAAGCGGACGAGCAGGGCGAAGAGCAGGATCAGGAGCAGGAACGAAGGCTGCAGCCATCCGGTCAGGGCCGGCGCGATAAAGGTGCCGATCAGGCCCAGCGTGCGGGCGATGATGTACTGGCCGATGATCGCCTGGCTGAAGGTGAGCAGGAATACACCGGTGATGACGGTGACCAGGGATGCGCTGCCGGCTGCCCCGAACAAAACCAGGCAGGAAACGCCAAAGGCGATGATGGCGGCAGAAACGGCCAGGAGCAGCGACGGCAGCAGGTTGCGGGAAAGCTCGCCGGCGATCCCCCAGGCCGGACGGCCAAAGGCAAACAGCAAGGCAAGGGACAAAACAACTGCCACGACGAAGGCGGCCAGCGTGCCCCGTGAACGGCCTTGCGCCGCCGGGGAAGCCAGGGGCTGGATCGCCTGGTTTTTGCGCAGCAGGACAAACAGCACCAGGGCCGCCAGCAGGGCGGGGACAAACTGGAACAGGCTGCGCAGCACATAGACGGCCGCTCCCTGGCTGATGTTCATCTGCATCAGGCTCGTGCGGTAGTTGAACGTATCGAGCGTGTCGGCGATTTCATAGACCAGCGGATTGGCCGAGAGCAGGGACGCCTCATAGGACGGCTGCAGCATCTGGAAGCCCGCCAGCAGGGCGGCGGACACGCTGCCGGTCAGCGCGCCGGCTTGCGCACTACGTCCGCTGGCGCGCCAGATCAGGGCGAAGGCGAGGCCGGCAAAGGCGACCAGGGCCGCGCCGGGCAGGATGGTCTGCAGGGTATAACCCAAAACATAGGAGTTCCGGCTGGCGAACAAGGTGGACGGGAAGATGCGCAGCAAGAGCATCAGGGTGACGCTGGCCGGGATCAGCGCCGGCAGCAGGACCAGGCCGGAAAGGGACGCCAGCGTGCGGTTGTCTTTGGCCAGGCTGCCCAGAAGGGCAACCGGAAGACCGAGCAGCAGGGCCGCGCCCAGGCTGACCAGCCAGAGCAAAAACGAATTGGCGACGACGCGGGTGAACGCGAAGGAGGACAATATCTGGGCGTAATGCTGGAGTTCGGCAAAGGGACTGCCGAATAGGCCCCGGGCGGGTTGATACTGAATCAGGGAGAGGATGAGGCTGAAAAGAGCAGGAACCAGGGAGGCCAGGGTGACCAGGACGAGCAGGATGGTCCAGGCACTGCTTTTTCGCGAAGACAGCGTGTTCATGGAATCACCTTCCTTCACTG
>JAAZFW010000447.1 GCA_012511525.1 Clostridiaceae bacterium | reverse complement strand
TGCCGGTCGGGCGTGGTGAAGACCTTGTCCGCGAACGCGTCGTCGAGCGAACGGCCATCGGGCTTCTTGACCCGCTTCCAGTCGATCCCCGCCCAGAGGCTGCACAGTGTGCCCGCCATCATGTTGGTGGTGTCGTCGCCCTTAAGGGTCGGCGCTCCGGCCAGGTAACAAAGCAGGGCATCGCCGGTCGCGTCGACAAAAACGCGCGCCGCGACCGAAAACAGGTCGGTCTTGCCGGCGAAGATGGCGTGGGTCACCCGGGTCTCTTCCTGGCGTACGGCGATCAGGCGGCTGACAAAGCGAAAAGCGATATCCGTTTCGGTCACCATCTCGTCGTAGACCCGTTTCAGGTTTTCCACCTGGATGGAGTAGGGATTGTTGACGGCCTTGTCGCTGATCGCGTTTAACCGGTCGAAAAGCTCCTGGCCGAATCCGCCGGCCAGGAAGTGCTCGCCGTCGGTGAATTGCATGAACGCCGGGACCAGTCCGGCCGTGCCCAGTCCGCCAAAGCAGCTTTCCGCTTCGAGCAGGACGACCCGGGCACCCTGGCGGGCCGCCATGACAGCCGCGGCGACGCCGGCGGGACCGCCGCCGACAACGGCGATATCGGCCTCATAGGCAACCGGGACGGAACAGGAAAACGGGATGCTGGTCTGTGACATGGCTCGATCCTCCTCAATCTGGCCCTTTCAGGCCTTGTCCTGATTGTACCACCGCGCATGGACGAAGCCAACGCACGGCGCTACACGGTCACCTCGTATTGGCAAGATGTCCGCCGGCCTTCTTTGTAGAGCGCGTGCCAGGCCGGCAGCGTGACGATCTGCTTGAGATGCGCCCCGCAATACAGGCAAGTTTTCTGGGAGGCCAGGTTCTCGGGCGCGCACGTGATCAGGACAAAACCCATGTCATGCTTTCTGGCCAGAGCCAGAAGCAGCCGGCAGGCCTTGCCGGCGTAGTGGTTGCCCCGATAAGCCTCCCGAATGCCGTACCCGATGTTGCCGCCGTAGAAGGTGTTCTGGTTGTGGCCGACACGCAAATCGCACCAGCCGACCTCGGCCTGGTCGCTCAGCCGGACGATCTGGAAAAAATAAGCCGGCACATAGCCCTTTTCCGGCTGGGCCTCAACGGTCCGTTCCAGGCGCAAACAGATCTCGCCATCGCTTAAGTCACCGGTATCGAAAAACAACAACCCCACCTCGAATCAGCAGCAGAGCCCTTTCGTGTCAAAGTTCAATTCCCTCGGGGTAGAGCACCTCGGGTATCTCCACCGGCAGGCCGCTTGCCTCAGACTGGGCGGCCGCTATGGCGATGGCCGCGCTGTCGCGGGCGCCCCGGACGCCCTTCATGGTCGGTTTACCAGCCTGCAGACACCGATAGAATTCGTCGATGATCCCGGTGTCGCCGCCACCATGCCCGCCGGCAGACTTGCCGGGATAAAAGATGCGCGGCTCTTTTTCGAAGCGCTTCCACAGCTTGATCTTGAAATTCTGCTCGTTGTCGTAAAAGGCCTCGAGCTTGCCCTTATCGCCGACAAACATAAATTCACGCGTGTATTCCGGCGTGAAATGGCATTCCATGTAGGACAGGCGGGCTCCGTTGGCATAGTCGACCAGAACAAGGCTGTTGTCCGATACATCGCATTCGCTGGCGAACGCGCAAAAGTCGGGCTTTTCGAAGCCGTCGGCGTCGGCCTCGATGAAATCGGGGCAGGTGGTGCGGATCTCACAGTCGCGGCAGCGCTTGTCGTTGGGCGCGTCGCCGCCGTAGACATCGAGTCCGCCTGACGCGTAGACCTTGCGCGGGGAGTCGCCGATCAGCCAGTTGGCCAAATCCAGCGAGTGGGTTCCCTTTTCCAGGATCAGGCTGATGATGTAGTCCTTGCGGCGCCTTGGCCCGTGAAAATAATACTGTCCGCCCACGGAGACATTATCGACAACGGTGCCGATGACAACCCGGCCGATTTCGCCGGCGTCGATCAGAGCCTTGCACGTCTGCATGAGCGTGCAGTAGCGCAGCTCCAAGCCGACCATGAACACCGTGTCACTGCCCCGCCAGGCCTCGATGATGCGGTCGCAGTCCGCGATGGTCTGTGCCATGGGTTTTTCCAGGTAGAGGTGCTTCTTTGCCTTGAGCACCTGGACGGCGCAGTCGGCATGCGCGAAATCGGGCGTTGCGACGACCACCGCGTCCAGTCCCGGGTGGGCCAGAAAGGCGTCGATGTCGGTGTAGGTCCCAACGTCGTGCTTGAGCAGCCCTTCGTCACCGAGCCAGCCGATGGCCGCGTCGACCTTATCCTGACGGATGTCGCACAGGCATTCGATCGTGAAAGGACCGTTGCGGACAAAAGCCGCACCGCCGAAGCGAACGCCGCGGCTGCCCAAGCCAAGAATACCAAGTCCAAATTGTCCGTTTTTCATAGATCCTCCTCAAGTCCCGGCCCGATTGAGCCAGCTGCTGCTGCAGGACCAGTATAACACCTTAACCTGTTAACCTGCATGGCGTACCGTTGGTCCCGATCTGGTAAAGCGCCAAAGATGATTTGTCGGATGTTGCGCGTTGCGGTAAAATGAGAGCGCAAAGAGGCATCGTCCGCCGGATAAGCCTTGCGGATCTTGTCGAAAAAATGCGAAAGGATCGTACTCTTTGGAGTA
>JAAZFW010000446.1 GCA_012511525.1 Clostridiaceae bacterium | reverse complement strand
GGCATGGGCAAGGTCAGTTTTTGCGATCTGGCCGACGAGCAGGGCCGCATCCAGCTTTTCACCAAGATCGATGCGCTGGGCGATGAGGCTTACGCCGAATGGCAGAAACTGGACATCGGCGACCTGGTCGGCGTTTCCGGCGAGGTGTTCCGCACCCAGCGGGGCGAAATCTCGATCAAGACGGCCGCCTACAAGCTGCTGGCCAAGTCGCTGCGCCCGCTGCCGGAAAAATACCACGGCCTCAAGGACACGGACACCCGCTATCGCCAGCGCTACCTGGACCTGATCGTCAACCCGGAGGTCAGGGACACGTTCCGGAAAAGGAGCCTGATCATCCGGACGCTGCGCAGCGAGCTTGAAGCTCAGAATTTTATCGAGGTCGAGACCCCGATGCTCAATGTCATTCCCGGCGGTGCCGCGGCCCGGCCGTTTGTCACGCACCACAACGCGCTCGATATCGACCTCTTCTTGCGGATCGCGCCGGAGCTGTACCTCAAGCGCCTGATCGTCGGCGGGTTTGAACGTGTCTTCGAGATTGGCCGGCAATTCCGCAACGAAGGATTGTCGATCAAGCACAACCCCGAGTTCACCTTGCTCGAGGCCTACCAGGCCTACACCGACTACCAGGGCATGATGACGCTGACCGAGACCCTGATCGCCGCCGCGGCCAGGGCGGTGCACGGCTCAACCGCGATCGCCTGGCAGGGCAAGTCGATCGACTTGACACCGCCTTTCCGGCGCTTGACGATGCGCCAGGCCATCCTGGAACAGACCGGCATCGACTTCGATACGGTCGCTGACGACGAGGCCGCCCGGGCACTGGCCCGCGAGCACCATCTCGAGGCGTATAAGCCCGGCATGCTGCGCGGCGACATCATGAACCTGTTCTTCGAGGAAGCCTGTGAAGCCACGTTGGTCCAACCGACCTTCATCACCGACTACCCGATCGAAGTGTCGCCGCTGACCAAGCGCAAGCCCGGCAAACCCGGCCTGACCGAGCGCTTTGAGCTTTTCATCGACGGGCGCGAATACGCCAACGCCTATTCGGAGCTGAATGACCCGCTTGACCAGCGCGGCCGCTTTGCCGCCCAGTTGAAGAAGCGGGAAGCCGGCGACGAGGAAGCCAACCTGCTCGATGAGGACTTCTGTACGGCGCTGGAATACGGCATGCCCCCGACGGGCGGGCTGGGCATGGGCATCGACCGGCTGGTCATGCTGCTGACCGACTCCGCGTCGATCCGCGACGTGCTCCTGTTCCCGACGATGAAGCCGCTGCGCTGACGCTGTTTTCAAGAAATTCACAAACCGGCATATTCCTGCCACAAAATACGCGTAAAATAGCGTTCAGGGAGGTGATCGTTTGCTGTCCAGAGCTGAGTGTTTCCGCATCCTTGAGCTTGATCCCAAGGCCAACAGCTACGATATCGAGAACCGCTACACCATGCTGATCAAGCGCTACCGGAACCAGGGCGATCCCGAGACCGTCAAGAAGCTCGAGCAGATCACCTTGGCTTACGATATCCTGACCGGCCGCTATGTCGAGCCTGAGCCGGTTGACCCCCGCCTCGAAGAGGTCGTTTTCGGCAAAAAGAAGCGCGAGTGGCAAAACCTGTGGCATTACGGCCGCTGGCCGCTGTTCGGCATCCTGGTCGGCGCCTTTTTCCTCGGGTACCTGATCTACTCGATCGCGACCAATGAGCCGCCTGATTTCCAGTTTGTCGCCGTTGGTCAGTACGCCTCGGCCGACAATACCGACGAGCGGGTCCGGTCGTATGTGGCCGGCAGCATGGAAGGCGTGGAGACGGTCGAATTCCAGCTGATCCCGCTGAGCTTCGAGCAGCCGGAACCGAGCGGCGCCGCGGCCACCGGCGGGCTGGATCCCGAATCGGAGTACATGTACGTCATGAAGATGATGACCATGATCGCCGGGGAGACCATCGAGACCTTTATTTGCGAAAAGAGCGCTTTCGACCAGTATGCGCCCCAAGGGACTTTCAGCGACCTGACTGCTCTCTACGAACGTCTCCAGGACCTGCCTGAAGCGGTCAGAAGCAAGATCAAGCCGCTGCGCCGCGCCCTGATCGATGTTTATGAAAACCCGACGCCCGGGGTGGAGCTGCCCTGGAAAACAGAAGAGGACATGAACCAGGACCTGTCATTGCCGATTTACGGGCTGGATGTGTCCGAACTGCACCTGGTCGAGGGTTTGGGCCTTTACGGCAAGAGCCAGATCCTGACGATCGGCTTCAAGGCTGACGACCCGGCGGCGGTCGAGCAGTTCCTCGAAGACTGGGTGCGCGATGTTGAGACCATGCACGCGCTGCAGAAAGCTTACGAAGAATCGCTGAAAGCGACAGCAGCCGCCAAAAACTGAACGCAGCAGGACCATCAGTCACCTAATGCCCTCTGCCGGTTCGTCCATCTGGACAGCCGCGCGGAGGGCTTTTATTTCGTCCTGCCTCAAAAGCCGCGCGGTTCCGGGCGCTAAATCATCGTCCAGTGTCAGGGGGCCGAAGGCATGGCGGTGCAGACGGACCACCTCGCGGCCGCATGCTTGGACCATCCGCTTGACCTGGTGGAATTTCCCCTCGTGCAGGCTAAGATCGGCCTCGTGTCCGCTAAGCGGCGTCAGCCGGGCTGGTTTCAAGCGCTGGCCATCTGCCAGCGTCAGGCCGTCCGCGAAGGCGGCGATATCTTCCGCTGTCCATTCCGGGCCGTCATATCGAAACCGGTACGCTTTCCAGACGCCCCAGCGCGGGCTGGCCAGGCGATGGTTGAGCGTACCGTCGCTGGTCAGCAGCAAAAGGCCGGTGGTGTCCCGATCGAGCCGGCCGACCGGCACGAGGCCGGTACGCACCCAGCCTGGCGGGAGCAGGTCGGCTACCGTTGGCAGCCGTGCGTCCTCCATGGCCGTGATAAAACCGGCTGGCTTGTTGAGCATGACCGTCAGGTGATCATGCAGCGGCTTTTCCTGCCCGTCGATCCGAACCGTTTCGACGTCTGCTCCGCTGATCGGAAAGGCCGCATCGCGGATGACCTGCCCCGCCACGGTGACGCGACCGAGGCGGATCAATTTTCTAATCTCGGACCGGGAACCATACCCGGAGTTGGCAAGCGCACGGTCAAGTCGCATCATAAAGCCGTCGAGTAGACAGCTCGACACTCCTTTCATTGTATAAGTTTACAATGTGAAGGGATGTCGCTGCCCCTCACAGAACCGGACGTGCGGTTTTCCCGCATCCGGCTCTTCAGACCGTCTTCGGTTGCC
>JAAZFW010000445.1 GCA_012511525.1 Clostridiaceae bacterium | reverse complement strand
GGTCCTGTTCGGCACGCATGACCCGGGCCTTCGCGGCACACAGGATTTCCGGTCGTCCAGGCACCACATCCGCGAAGCCACGCTGCGATCAGGCCCTGAACATATGCTGACTGTGCTTTCGGACGGAACACACAGCGTGCGATTTGAACTAACGCCGGATCCTGACGCCATCATCGACGACCGCGACGCGGCGATCGTTTACCGCGGCAACTGGCACGTCCAGCACGACCCGCGCCACCTGGGCGGCACGGAGACGGTTAGCTTCACCGCAGGCGACACAGCCACCTGCTATTTCAACGGCACCGGACTGGTCTGGATCGGCTCTGCGGATGTGATCAACGGCCTGGCCCGGATCACAGTCGACGGGGTGGTCCGGGAAGATCGGGTCAACCTGCGCGTCGCCGGACCGGAATTTGCCGGTTCCTCGATCGGGTTCGACAAGAAATTCCAGCAGCTGCAGTATGCCGTCACCGGTCTTGAAGACGGCCCGCATACAGTCTGCATCGAGGTGACCGGCGAACGAGGTCCGGAGGCAACCGACTGCGTGGTCGGGATCGACGCCTTGCGCGTCCTGCGCGACCAGGCGGACGATGTCCGGCTGCATGTCATCCAGGACTACAATTACCCGCGTCTGGCCTGGGGCAATTTCCTGCGTCCGGCCGTCTTGATCGGGACCGGCAGCCAGGCAACGGCCTGGATCCAGCTCAGCGACTGAAAGGAGCCAAACCATGCAGCAGATACCCCGATGGGAACTATTCGAACGGAGCCTAAAGTCCGGCAGGGCGTATGACAACCCCTTCCTGGAGGTTGAACTCGAAGCCGTCTTCACCAGCGGACGCCATCGGGTGCGTGTCGACGGGTTCTATGACGGCGAGGAAGACGGCTGTCCGGTCTGGCGGGTCCGTTTCGCGCCGCCGGAGCAGGGAACCTGGTGCTACACGACAACATCAAACGATCCGGATCTGGACGGGCAAAACGGCGAGTTAAGCTGTACCGAACCGGTGTCGGGCGGTCCCCTTGTGGTCAATCCGCAGTTCGGCAACTGGTTTTTCCGGGCGGACGGCAGCCCGCAGCTGATCGTCAACGAGGGCTGGTACCCTCATCCGGCCAACGGGCGCTTTTTCAGTCATGATGATGTTGATTACCAGCAGCCAAGCGAGCAGGACATGAAGGATTATATCCGCATCCTTTCCGGCTACGGGGTCAACATGGTGATCGACATCGCCCAGCTGTATGCCCGCCAGTCCACGATCACGGACACGTCTTTCCGCTGGCCCTGGGCGGTCGTCGACGCCGCGTCCAACCGTATCGACAAAGACCGCTTCAACCTGGCCTACTACCAGCGCATGGACCGTGTCATGCGGGTTGCGCGCGACAACGGCATGTTTTTTGCCTTGGAGTTGCTCTATGACAACTCGGTCGTCCGGCCGCGCGAGTGGTCGCACCATCCCCTGAACACGGCTAACGGCGGCTGGCTGGCCGGCAACGAGCACGGCACCGGCTGGGATGTGATGTTCGACTGCGGCAATGCGGTGCATGTC
>JAAZFW010000444.1 GCA_012511525.1 Clostridiaceae bacterium | reverse complement strand
GCTATACCAATGAACCGGCCCAGACGCGCATGCTGGGCAAGACCGGCACCGCCGAATTGAAGAAAAGCCTGGACGACGAGGCCGAGGAAAACGGCTGGTTCGTGGCCATGAACACCGAGCAGCCCCGGTTGACGATTGCCATGATCGTCGAGGATGTCAAGGAACGGGGCGGCAGCCACTATGTCGTGCCGCTGGTCAAACGCGCGATGGACGCGTTGCTGGCGGACGAAATCACCCCATGAGCAAGGGCGCGCTCAAGCACTATACATTGGACCAGTGCATCTGCCGCGAGGAGCAGATCGCGCTGAAAGCCTATACGCCGGCGGGCAGCGAGCCGGAACACACTCACGAGTTTTTGGAAATCGTCTATGTCATGGCCGGGAGCGGCCGCCACCTGATCAACGCCAGGCCCTATCCGGTCGGGCGGGGCGATTTGCTGTTTATCACGACCGGCCAGACCCATGCCTTCACGTCGGACGGCGACATGCAGATCGTCAACTGTCTGGTCGATCCCGGCTTCATCGACCGGGAGCTGCTCCATGCGGATAACGCGCTGGAGATCCTGGCGTTGTCGTCTTTTGCGGATTTCGACATCCCAGCCGACAAGATCATCCCGCATGTCCATTTTGCCGGCGCCGATCTGCTCGAGGCCGAGCAGCTGATCCAGGGCATGCTCCAGGAGTTTTCAGCCAAACCGGTCAATTACCGGACCGCCCTCAAGGGTTACCTGCTGGTCCTGCTGACCAAGATTTTTCGGGCCATCGCGCGTGAGACGGGCTCTGTCCTGCCGCACCTGCACCGGGTGGCGCCGGAGATTTTGCAATACATCGAAAACAACCTGGACCGGAAGATCACGCTGCAGGAGCTGGCCCAGCGCTGCTTTTACAACCCGTCCTACTTCAGCCGCGTCTTCCGCGATGTATATGGCAAGAACCTGACCGAGTACATCGCCGAAAAGCGGATTCAGGAAGCCGACCGCCTGCTGTGCGAGACGACACTTAGCATCGAGGAAATCAGCAGCCGGGTCGGTTACCAGGACCGCAAGCAGTTCTACGAGGTCTACAAGCGGCTGTTGGGCGTCTCGCCGGGCGCGCGCCGCAGCATGGCGAGTTCCTGAACGCGCAACAAATCCCACAAGGATGTCAAAAAGACCTACAGCCGTTCACCCGAGCGGCTGCTATGCTGTGGGTAACGAACATGAGGAGGACACGACCATGATCAGGCTGAACCAGGAACAATTCCGTGACAAAGTCTATGGCTGCTGGATGGGTAAAAGCATCGGCGGTACGCTCGGAACCCCGTTTGAGGGAAGGCGGGAACTGCTGGATGTCCAGGATTTCCATTCTCCGGCCGGCAAGCCCCTGCCTAACGACGACCTCGACTTGCAGCTGGTCTGGCTCAAGGCCCTGGAGGACTACGGGCCGCTGGGCGTAACCGAACAGGTGCTCGGCGAATACTGGCTGAATTTCATCCCGCCGCACTGGAACGAATACGGGCTTGGCAAGAGCAACATGAAGGCCGGCATCCTGCCGCCGCTGTCGGGCGATATCGACAACGTCTGGCGCCATTCGAACGGCGCCTGGATCCGCTCCGAAATCTGGGCCTGCTGCGCGCCCGCCTGCCCTGAGATCGCCGCCCGCTACGCCAGGGCCGACGCCTGTGTCGACCACGGCACGGGCGAAGGGACGTATGCCGAACTGTTCACCGCAACCGTGGAAAGCGCGGCGTTTGTCCTGCAGGACCGTCTGGCGCTGATCCAGATCGGGCTGTCGCATATCCCCGCCGACTGCCGGGTTGCCCGCAGCATCCAGATCGTCCTGGACAGCTACGCCAAGGGCCTGGGCTGGAAAGAGACCCGCCAGCTGGTCATGGAGGACTCCGCCGATCTCGGCTGGTTCCAGGCACCGGCCAACCTCGCTTACGTGATCATCGGCTGGCTCTATGGCGAAGGCGATTTCAAAAAATCGCTCCTGATCGCCGTCAGCTGCGGCGACGACACCGACTGCACGGGTGCGACGCTGGGCTCGATCCTCGGCATCATCCAGGG
>JAAZFW010000443.1 GCA_012511525.1 Clostridiaceae bacterium | reverse complement strand
GACGCGTCGTTCATCGGGCAGGTGCGAGGTCACGCCTATGTCATCAGCGGTCCCGGCCGCTGGAACGCGGCAGTGCTTTCAGCCCTCAAGGGTTCGCTTAGGCTGGCGGTCAAGTTCGGCGTCGGTGTGGACCATATCGACCTCGACGCGGCAACACGGGCGGGCATCGCCATAGCCAACGCGCCCGGCTGCAACGCCATGGCCGTGGCAGAGCATACGGTGACCCTGATCCTGGCCCTGCTTCGGCGTGTCGGTCAGGCTGACGCAAAGATCCGGCAGGGCCGCTGGCATCACCAGTGCGATACCCTGATCGGGAAGACGGTCGGACTGGTGGGCTTTGGCCAGATCGCCCGCCAGGTTGCGTCGTTCCTTGTCGGTTTCCCGATTACCCTGCTGGCCTATGACATCCGGCCGGTGGAAAACGATCCGTCCCTGCGTGTTGTTCCGGTCGGCCTGGACGAGCTGCTGGCCCGTTCGGATATCGTCAGTTTGCATCTCCCGCTGACCGAGACAACCCGAAACCTGGTCGACGATGCCTTCCTGGCCCGGATGAAACGCGGCGCCTATCTGGTCAACACGGCGCGCGGCGGCTTGGTCAACGAAACCGACCTGGTCAATGCCCTGCGGGATGGGCAGATCGGCGGCGCCGGCCTGGATACTTTCGCGGTAGAACCGCTTCCGCTGTCCAGCCCCCTGCTGGAGCTGGATAACGTGATCCTGTCACCCCACTGTGCCTCGAACACGCAGCAGGCCTTTCGCAGTATCCTGGCCTGCTGCCTGGACAACATCATCACTTTCAAGACCGGGTGCGGCGATGCCCATGTGCTTAACCCCGATTATGCAGCATATCTTTGAGTTCCGGGCGTGATCTGCCCCAGGACAATGCCTTCTGATGAAATGGTTTTGGGTGTACCGACGCATTCATTGCACCGCCAACATAGGCGGCCTGTGTGAACGCCAGGGGGAGAAAAACGCGCGATGTTTCGAACAACCCGGCTGCCTTTACCGGCTATCGTCTTCGTCCGCTAGGACGCCGACTCGCTTGGCCCGGCTGAGCATACTAAGCCCGTGCGGCGATTCGCTGCGGATCTCCTGGCTGTAGTCTTTGCCGGCCTGGAAGCGCCCCTGATGGAGCCCGTCCTGCCATTGGGGGATGTCTGTGACATCGTAGACGACGCCATCGACGGCGATATAGGCCTTGCGGCCTTCCAGGCCGTCGTACTGGGCAAGCGCCTCCAGCGTGAAGGCCTGTTCAGTCACATCGCTGTTTGTCTGGCTGCTCGCCGCGGCACCGGCACAAGCGCTCAAGGTCATGAGAACAACAAGCAACAGCGCCAGGAGCAGCCCCTTTTGGTTGGAATGGCTGTTGATCGGCTTCATATCAAGGCCTCCTTTTTGGCAGAAGCGCCAAACGCATCTGCCGGGATTGTCTTGACATCATTTTAAAGCACCAGCCTTTGGTCGGCGGGCACGCGCGTTACCGCAAGAAAACAGCCGATAACGGTCCTGATCAGCGGCCGTTTGCCGCCAGATGGACGATGATTGCCGCAACCAGCAGAACCGCGACGGTACGATGGAGGTAGAACCAGGCGGAGCGCTGCTTCTTTTTGACGTAATGGCCGTACCCGCCCAGGAAGCCGTTGACCGTCATAAGGAGGGCCGCGATCAGACCGGTCCAGGACAGCCAGCGGTAAATAAGCTGGATCACGATGTGGGCGATCAGCATCGCAGTCGTGAAAAGGGCAAAATAGCGGTGCTGGGCGACCACCTGCTTCTGGATGCGGCCGTAGACCGCTTTTAACCTCGATTCGCGGGGCAGCGGGGCGATCCAGCGCCGGTAAATGGCCTTAACCGGATAATTCAGCAGGGTCAAAAAAAGTCCTGCCGTGATCAGCCAGCCGAATAGGCTGCCGCTGTTGCTCATGGAAACCTCCTTGGCTTAGCGCTGGAAGGCGCGCAGCCTGCTTTTGACCGCGGCCAGATCGTACGGCTGCCAGTCCTGGCTTTTGGCCCATTCCAGCATCTCGTCCCTTTCCTGCGCGTCGGCGCCCTCGTCGATGGCGGATAGAAATTCCAGGAAACCAGGCTCGCCGCCAACGTCCTCGGGCGGCGCTGTGCCGGCACCGTCGAGGCAGTCGGGCAGCAGATCGGGATAATTCTCGATCGTCTCTTCCAGGTCGACGATGTGCAGCCAGTCATCGCCGAAATCGTAGCGGTAAAGCAAGCGGCCGAATCGGGGCAGATAGGCGGACAGGCGCTTTCGCTCGGAGAATATTTCTCGGGCAGACCCAATATCGAGGCCCAGCTCGAACGGATCATCCGGCTCGGATTCGGCTGCCACCTCGTTGTCCGGGTCAAGCAGCTGGAACTGGTGCATGTGCTCGTCGTACCAGTTGAAACAAGCCTGAAGCACGCGGTGCAGGCCGTTGAAGGTCATTTTTGCCGGGACGACGACTTTTCGCCAGATCAGGAGGTCTTCGCAGGCGAGCTGGACGCGCAGCACGAATGCCTTTTCCCCCTCGTGCCTGCTGGCCGGAACCGCCTCCGGGTCGAAAACGGTCTGCCCGTTTGCCTTGAACTGCTCCAGGACGGCCAGCAGCCGCTGGCGCGGCTCGCCGAAGCCACGGCCGATCCGCTGTGACATGGCGGCCCGGGCCATGCTGAGATCGGTTAGAGCCAGCTGATCGGACGCAAAACGCGGCGCCAGATACGGCAGGTCGCGCATCAGCTGCGCCAGTTGTGCCGTAGCTGAACGGTCATCGGTCCTGGTGTAGGTGACCGGTCCCATGGCCTGGAGATAGCGTTCTGCCGTCTCCTGGTCGATGCCCTCGCCGGCCAGTGCTTCGCGCAGCGCCTGGCGGAATAAGTCGGGCAGCTTTTTGAAGTCGGCCGCCAGCAGACCGTACAGGACCAGCGGGTAATGGCTCAGGTCATGCATGAAGACGACCGCATGGCGCCGGTTGACCCGCGCATAGCTGGCGTACCAGTCAAAGAACGCGTTTTTGCCGACAGGTTTTACCGCCGGCAGGCCGAGCTTGTCGAGCATGGTTTTCGTGCACTGGATCTGCATGGGGCCCCCTTCCGCGCAGCTTTATTTGCCGCAGCACTTCTTGTATTTTTTCCCGCTGCCGCAAGGGCAGGGATCGTTGCGCCCGACATGGGTGACGCGGGCAGCGCCGGCCAGCCGTCTGCTTTCTGCTTTCAATTCGGCTGTTTTACCGCTGTCGCCAAGCGCCTGGTAAATCTCGATTGCGCGTTCGAGGACATCGGCGCGGTCGCGTACATTCTGATGTTCCAGGCCCTGGCGGATGATCGCTTCGGCCCGGGCATGGTCAGGCGCGCCCTTTCCCAGGCCCAGATGGTAGCAGTCGGCCCAGTGGATGATGCCCCAGCCCCAGGCAGGGTCTTCGTCCAGCCAGCCCTGGAAGAGGCGGTCGCAGGTCTCCTGATCGCCCAGCATGTAATGCGTTTCGGCGATCGCCTGGCGCGCGTTCTCGATGATGAGCATGTTCATCCCCTGGCAGCGATCGATCAGCTCGTAGCCATAGGCAATCCGCTTGGCCAGATAGGCACTGTCGTCCAGGCCGGCGTTGTAAAGCTCCTGTTCGAGATCCTGGGCCCAGTTGAAAACAGGTTCGGATTGGGGATAGGCCCGGTCCAACGCATCCAGGTTCGCGTGGCCCTCATCTTGCATCAGCTGCTTGACGAGCTCCCAGGCTTCCAGCAATATGTCACAGGCCTCGCGTGACTGGCCCTGGAGGATCAGGCGGGTTCCTTGGCTGGCTTTGCTGTCGATGGTTTGTTTCAGATTCATG
>JAAZFW010000442.1 GCA_012511525.1 Clostridiaceae bacterium | reverse complement strand
GCGAGCTGCGCGCGGCCGGCGTGCGCATGACCGCTGAGCAGGGCGCCAAGTCGGACAGGCCGCTGCAGGGCAAGAGCTTTGTCCTGACCGGCACGCTGCCCGGGCTGAAGCGGGAGGAGGCCCGCCGTCTGCTCGAGCAGGCCGGCGGGACCGTGGCCGGCTCGGTGTCCGCCCGGACCGGTTACGTGATCGCAGGCGAGGCAGCCGGCAGCAAGCTGGACAAAGCCCGTCAACTGAACATCCCGATACTTGACGAAGACGGCTTGCGCCGCCTCCTGAACGATCCGCAGGGGCAGCCAGGCACAGACAAGGAGCAACAACCGTGATGACAACAAAAAACAAAATAACGCCAAGCCGGCTCAGCCAGGTCAAGTGCTGGCTGCTGGACATGGACGGGACGATTACCCTGGGTGAAGAGGCCTTGCCCGGAGCCGCGGCTTTTTTTGCCAGCATCAGGGGCCAGGCCCACATCTTTCTGACCAACAACTCCTCGCATGCAAGGAGCCATTACCTGGCGCGGCTCAGCCGGATCGGCATCCCGGCAGGACCTGACCAGGTCCTGACCTCGACCGACGCCATGGCGATGTACCTGAAGACGATCGGGCCCGCGGAACGGCCGGTGACGATTTATCCGGTCGGTACGCCGGGGTTCGAACAGGACCTTCAGGCCGCCGGCATCCGGCTGGAAAAACGGCGGGAGATGGCGATCGACTATGTCGTGCTGGGCTTTGACACCAGCCTGGTCTATGAAAAACTGGATGTGGCCTGCGACTATATCCGCCGCGGCGTACCGTACCTGGCGACGAACCCGGACCGGGTCTGCCCTCTGGCAGGAGGCCGGGTGCTGCCGGATTGCGGCGCCCTGATCGCCTACATGCAGACCTGCACCGGCACCGATCCGCTGAAGGTGATCGGCAAGCCGGAAACGGCCATGATCGACATGGTTCTGGCCAGCCGGTCCTTCGTCAAAGAGGACCTGGCCATGGTCGGCGACCGCATCTATACCGATATCGCCGCCGCCCGCAACGCCGGGGTCTTGTCGATTGCCGTGCTGTCCGGCGAAGCTACCCGCGAGGATCTGGAACGGGCCAGCGTCAAGCCAGACCTCATCTTTGCCGATGTCGGCGAGCTGGCCGCGTGCCTGGAGCGCGAGCGGGCCGACGGGAGGCCGTTATGAGCGGGCGCACAGTCCGGGCCCGGTCTGCTGCGTTTTTACTCCTGGTCACCCTGCTGCTGCAGGCGGCAGGCTGCGGCGCCGGGACACAGACGGATCTGCACGGCTTTCGCGAAACCGA
This sequence comes from Clostridiaceae bacterium, assembly GCA_012511525.1. Classification (GTDB taxonomy): domain Bacteria; phylum Bacillota; class Clostridia; order Saccharofermentanales; family UBA5734; genus JAAYBY01. The sequence continues at coordinate 1,015 of JAAZFW010000442.1, read as the reverse complement.
CGAAGTCAGCCGATATGTGGCGATCGTCATGAAGGGGCGTCCGTCCGCCATGATCGTCGAACTCAACCCGGACATCGCCCCAATCACGACCGCCAATTTCCAAAAGCTGGTCGGGGAGGGCTTTTACGACGGACTGACCTTCCATCGGGTCATTGACCAGACGCTTATCCAGGGCGGCGACCCGGAGGGGACGGGCCGGGGCGGACCGGGCTATACGATTCAGGGCGAGTTCAGCCTCAACGGCATCAGCAACGTGCTCAACCACGAACGGGGCAGCATCTCGATGGCGCGTAGCGAAGACTACGATTCGGCCGGATCGCAGTTCTTTATCTGTTTGAAGAAGCTGAAGGATCTGGACCGGGAATACGCGGTTTTCGGCTCCGTAATCGCTGGCATGGAAACTGCGGACGCGATCGGGGCGGTCGCGAACAGCGGCAGCCCGAACAACCGGCCTGACCGGCGCCAGGTGATGGAACGGGTCTTTTTTGTCGAACCGGACGATTCTGGCGCGACGGACGGCTGATCACGGATCCGGCAGCACCTGGTGCAGCCATTCAATCCAGCGTGAACGGGTCTTGTCGCTGATCGCGTGCTCCATACGGCAGGCGTCCTGCTCGGCTGTTTCGTCATCGAGCTCAAGGATTTCGACCAGAAAACGTTTCAGCATCCGGTGACGCTGCAGGATGTTTGCGGCGCGCAGCCTGCCTTGCTCGGTCAAGTGAATTTGACCATAGTGCGCCTGGGCGATCAGGCCGGCCTCCCGGAGTACGCCGACCGCCTTATAAACGCCCGCCTTGGATACATGCAGATGGTTGGCAATGTCTACCGAGCGGACCGCTTCGCTGCTTTGCGACAGCTCCAGGATCTTCTCGAGGTAGTCTTCATTCGACGGTGAAAGGGTTCGCTTTGCTGCCATGCGGCGCTCCTTTGTTATCGACCGCCGCCGGATGCGCGTTGCCGTTTGCCCGGCGGGACGGACAGCTGCTCATCGCGCAAGCGCTGCAGGACGAACAGG
>JAAZFW010000441.1 GCA_012511525.1 Clostridiaceae bacterium | reverse complement strand
GTTTAATCCCCGCCATATCCATGCGCTTCTGGATCTCCGCTATGCGCTCCAGGGCATCGGGGGATTCCGGATCAACGCTCTCCAGCTCCTGCCGGAACTGCTCAACGGATCCTGCATCGATCCCCTGGGATTCCAGCCTGGTCCGGCGGTCGTCGGCTGTGCCCGTTTCAGGGGCCTGGCCCGGAACTTGTTCAACCGGCTCGGCCGTATCCAGTTGCGTCTGAAGCGCCGCCCGCTTGCTAACCGGCTCAGCTTCCTCAGCCTTTGCGCCCGGTAATTGTTCTGTAGGTGTGCTCCTGTCCAGTTGCGTCTGGATCTCGGCCATCTTCGACTCGGCCCGGTCGATCTCCTGAGTGGCTTCCGGGCTCTCCAGTTCGGCGTTCTGCAGCGCTGTAAGATCGGCCAGCCTTTGCCGGAGATCGGCCAGTTCGCTATCGATGCTGTCCAGGCTTTCGCTGACCTGGGCATACCCCTCCTGGGCGCTGTCCAGGCCCGCCTGGGCCTCATCCAGCTTATCCCCATACGCCAGCCGGCTTTCCAGTTCGTTTTCCTGCTCCGCCAGAGCGGCCAGGCGCTGTTCGTTAGACCAGGTAGCGGCCTGGTCCAGCACGGACGCGTTCGCCAGCTGCGTCCCCACATCACCCTGGGTCGTTTTACCCAGGCGGGAGAGCGCTATGTCGCGCTGGCGCTGCGCCTGTGTGTAGGGCGTAGTGGCCTGTTCCGCCCGGTCGTAACCCTCGGTTCGGGCCTCGGTGGGATTAAGGACGCTTTCAATCGTGGTTGGCGTATCGCCCTGGAGCAGTTCGCCCATATAGAGGTTGGCTCTGTCCTGGGTCGAGTATTTAATGCCCTCATCTGCCATAATGGCGCTATACGCCTCGTTTGTTTTTTCCTGGTTGATGCGGGACTGTTGCCCCGGCGCCCCTGCCGCGCTCGACATGAGGCCCATCAGCGATCCGGTCAGGAAGTCTGTGCCCGCCTCACGCAGCCATTCCTTGAAGGCAAAGGACTGCGCCGTCTCACGGCTCCAGCCGCGCTTGTGGGCAGCATCCAGGGCTTTGTGATAGATTTCGCTTTCCGTTCCCTTGGCTGCAAGTTCCACCATGGTATTGCCCAGGTTGGCGAGGAACTCCTCAGAGCCTTCTGCAAAGAAGTTTTGTGCCAGGTACAGGGCCACGCTCCTTGGGTTGCCATAGAACGCCTTGTCGCCCAGGGATTCTGTTACATTCTCGATGATGGCAGACGACAGGCCCCTGAAGACAGCCATGCCAATGGAATCGCCTTCCTTCAGGCTATTTTGCATCTCGCTGCCCAGTACGCGGGAAGTCATCATCAGGCGATTAAGCCCCTGGTATCCCACCACCGCGCCCAGCGCACGGCCTATCAAGGAATCCCCAGCACTCATGCCCGCGTTGTACAGCGTGGACGCGACCGGAGCATTCAGTATCGGGATCATGGCGTTGCCGTACACCTGATCCAGTACTTGCCCTGCTTTAGACCGAACAGTCGCGACATCGGACTGGCGGTCGAATATCGGGTCGTTGGGGTCTGCGCCCAGCATACCCGCCACAAACTGGACGGGGCCGGTCACGGCGTTTTCCATCTGCCAATACAAAGTAGCAAGCGATGCAAATTCCAGGCTGTTCTCCGTCATTTCCTCCATGCGCTGCTGCCGGGTCAGCGCACGGCGAGAAAGCAGTTCCGTCCCTTTTCCGTCCAGATATTCCATGGCGGCATCCGCGCCTTTTTTGTTGTACAGATAGTTGAACACGAGGATCTCATCGGCGTCGAGTTCGTCAATTCCCTTGAGCCGGATGTTGGACTCCATGACGGTAGGTGACATAAAGCCGCTGAGAGAAAAGACGGGTACGGTGGTCGCGGACTCTAACTCCCGCTTGCGCTCCGGTCCGGCGTTGAAGTATTCATAGTATTGGCTCGCCGGGTTTCCGGGC